>CAZDHN010000164.1:0-10758 GCA_964505115.1 uncultured Planctomycetaceae bacterium | reverse complement strand
GCCAATCGGCTGGACTGGTCGGTGCTAGAGGGTTTCGAGCGGGAGTTCGACAGCCTGTTCTTCACGGCCGGACGCGGATGCCCCGGCGATTGTACGTTCTGCGCGAAGCTGCACGGCCGACAGGTTCGCACCAAAACGGCCGGGCAACTGCTGGAGGAAATCGAGCAGGCCGACGACGCCGTGAGCAATGGCACGCTGAAAGTCACGCGCTGGGAACTGTTCGAGCACGTCGACGATCCGGCACTGAAGAAATTGCCAGTCGCTTGGGCCGCCGTCTACGACGAGGATTTCTTTCTCAACCAGCGGCGGGCGATCGACTTCTTCCGGCTTTGGGATCAAAGCCCCTTGCGGCGGCGCTACCGGCTCGGCTTCCAGACCAACCCCTGTTCGCTGCTTGTGTCGGGTGGTGAAGTTCACGGCGAGTTGCTCCACTGGATCGACCGGTTGAAGCCGATGATTCAGCTTGGGGCCGAATCGTTTAATCCGGACTTGCTCGCACGCTGGCACAAACGCCACACGATCGATCAATTGCGGGCCGTGCTCGACGCCCTGGACCGCACGCGTCAGGACTACACCGTCTTCCATCTCTTGACCGATTTCCACACAACGCCGGAAGAGTTGGTCGAGACGTTGCGGCTGTTGATTCTCTCGGCCCTGCCGCGGCGGCGGATGCGGATTGCCAGCAGTCCGTTCACCATTCCGCTGTTCGATAGCGAAACCCGCAAGCAGCTCGAATACGGAGGATTCCTCACCCCGGAGCGAATCCGCGCGTTCGCCGATTACGAGCGGCCGCAACCCGATTGGATGGACCCCCTGGTCGCCCAACTGGCCGACTTGGCCGACGCGGAACTCCGCTGGACGTTGAATCTTCCAGAGCGCGAAAGCGCCCTGTTGCAGGCATTCGAGGTCGTGCTGGAGCGAATCCGCCAAGAGGGATCGCGAGTCGGCCATCTACGCGAGCAGGCCGAACGGGCGATGGACCAGATCAAGGACGCCCGGTTCCAGGGCATCGGACCGTTTTGAACGGGGCCCGTTGCAGCCGTTTCCTCAACGGCCGCTTGTGCCCGAGGCATTCGAGTGTACAAATTCCGCCAGAGCCTGCTGCAAACGCGCCAGTTCCGATTCCGCGGCAGCCAGTTCGTCGTCGGCCTCGGCCATGCGGTTGGCGCGTCCGATCGCCTCCAACAGTTGCATGGCTTCCGCTGTTGCCGTGGCGCAAAGGTTACCCACCGCCCCGCGGAATTTTCGGGCTGTTTGCTGAAGCTTCCGGCTGTCGCCCCGGGCAACGGCGTCGCGGATGTCCGAAAGGTAACCCGGCGAGCTATTGTTGAACAATTCGATAACTTCCGCCAGCAAGGCCATGTCGTCGGCATGGTTTGCCGTCAACCGTCGACTGTCGAGGATGTCGGCGGCGGCCAATTGTTCGGCCTCGTGGCTCGCGTCGGCTCGCATTGTATTCGCCCCTTGCCTGTCGCGGCTATCCGAAGTGTTACGTACGATCAATCAAGTTGGTAGGGGCTGTGATTGCGGTCCTCGTGGCGGAATACATCGACCGGCTCGCGTTTGCCCTCGCCCGCGTACAGCCGGTTCGGCGCGTTGAAGACCAGTCCGGGTTCGTCACCCGTGTTCTTGTAAGCATGCACCACACCCGGCGGAACAACCACGCTCTGCTGGTTCGAGCGGCCCAACACTATCTTCATGCGGTTACCCCAGGTTGAAGAATGGATACGGGTATCCCAGAGGTACAAGGTGAACTCGCCGGGACCGAAGAAGACGAAGTAGTTTGTTTGGTCGACGTGCTCGCGCGGGCCGCGTGTCATGCCGGGCGCCGTCTCGCTCACGTAGGCCATCGCGGGATGGAGTTCCGCCGACAGCTCGTCTTCCCGATATAGCTCTTTGAGCGACCCGCGCGCGTCGGTGTACGACTTGATCGGGCGGAAGCTGACACCTTCGAGTGTCCCGTCGGTGAACGATATCGGCTCCATCGTTTCCGGTGTTTGATCGTATACACTCATCCTTCTATTCCTCGGGAGATGCTCGATTAGGGATTTCTCGGCGGAAGGCGTTGTCGGCGATAACTTGCCGCACGAAGCATCCGCCGATGAACCTCGCCCCGCCGGCTACCAAAACTGGTATCCCTGATTGCCCCTTTTGCTACGTTGCCACTCGATAGCCCAACGGATTCGCCGGCGCACACCGAGTGGTTACTATCTCGTAGGTTAGCGCCGGTCCCGAGTCAAACCGCCGAACGGCTTTCGGCCCGGGCTTGTAACTCTTACCGGGTTTTGCCGGCCGGTGCCCATTTGCGTTTAGCCGCCGGGCTGGGCAGTTTCGGCGGCGAGAGTCACGGGTGGTGTCGGCGGCCGGTCGGGAGCGACCGTCTGCCGGCCGATACTGGCGTAGCTGAACCCGAGTTGGGCCATGTGCGGCGGGTTGTAGAGGTTCCGGCCGTCGGCAATGATCGGCCGGTTCATCAAGCGGCGGAGGACCTCAAAATCGATGTTGCGAAACTCCTGCCATTCGGTAACGATGGCCAGGACGTCGGCTCCTTCGGTAGTCCCGTAGGCTCGGTCGCAATATGTAATACGATCGCCGAAGATCCGCTTGACATTCTCCAAGGCCTCGGGGTCGAAGACTCGAACGCTCGCGCCCGCTTCAAGCAATTGTTCGATCAACACGAGCGAGGGAGCTTCGCGGATGTCGTCGGTGCGCGGCTTGAAGGCCAGCCCCCAAACGGCAACGGTCCGCTCGGCCAGATTCCCGTCGAACAACTCCAGCAGCTTTTTCAGTAGAACGCTTTTCTGCGATTCGTTTACCCCGTCGACGGCCTGCAGGATGCGCGGGGTAACGCCGATCTCCTTGGCCAGGGCGATCATTGCGCAAACGTCCTTGGGGAAGCAGGAGCCGCCGTAACCGACACCCGGATGGAGAAACTGGAAGCCGATCCGCGCATCGTGCCCGATACCCTGGCGAACGTCGCCGATATCGGCCCCCAGACGTTCGCACAGATTGGCCATCTCGTTGATGAAGGATATTTTGGTGGCCAACATGCAATTCGAGACGTACTTGGTCATCTCGGCGCTTTCCGGCGACATGGCCAACAGCGGATGACCGGAACGCAGGAAGGGAGCGTGCAGTTCGCGCAACAACTCGACCACCTCGGCGTCGTGCGTGCCGACGATGATGCGGTCGGGCTTCATGAAATCGTCGACCGCGCACCCTTCCTTGAGGAACTCGGGATTGCTTGCCGTGCGATGGTGGTGGGACCCTTCGTTCAGCCGCGCTGCCACCTTGGCGTTGGTACCCACCGGAACCGTGCTCTTAACAACCACGATCTTCGGCTCGGCGGCCTGCTCCCGGATGGCGGCGACCACTGCCCAAACCGCCCCAAGGTCGGCCGCCCCCGATTCGCTCTGCGGCGTGCCGACGCCGATGAAAACGATCTGGGCCGCGTCGATACCCTGGGCCAAATCGGTGGTGAAGGTCAAGCGACCGGCGCTCTGGTTGCGGCGGACGAGTTCTTCCAGGCCCGGTTCATAAATCGGCAGAATGTTCTGCTTGAGGTTCTCGACTTTGTCCGCGTCGATGTCGATGCAGACGACATCGTTGCCGCTTTCGGCAAAACACGTGCCGCTCACCAAACCGATGTAGCCGGTTCCTATCATCGCAATATGCACGGGCGTTTCCTTCTCGTTATTGAATCGACTTTCATGCGGGTTTGAGCCGCCCCGTCCCCGGGCCGGGTGTTGCCCGACGCCGTCTCGAACGGCCGAGCAGGAGGGCAGGCCCTCTAGGTGGAAGTATACATCACCCCGCTTGAGTACACCGGAGAACATCCCCGTCCAACAGACCGGGGGCTTCCGGCGGAGAAATGCCGGATATTCAGGTTGCACGGATTGTTCCACGGCGGGTGGGAGATGAGAAATTGCCTGGAACCGACGTGGCTGTCGCGCCCAATGTGCAACGGGTTGCTGGCAGCCTGTTGAAAAAACCCGCTATCGGCGATTTGGGTGCCACTGCTGGCTTGCCCAGCAGTGTTTTTGCCGGGTTTGTGCCTCACACTGCTGGACAAGCCAGCAGTGGCACCCTTTTTCAACGATCCGCTAGCCCAGCTTCTCGCGGAGGAAGGCGACGCACTGCCGGGCCTGTGATTCGGCCAGGCTATGAAGCAGCAACGGGCCCTTGAAACCGCTCTGCTCGAGCAGCGAGATGTAATAGTCGTAGTCCAGCAATCCGGTACCGGCCGCTTCCTGACCCGCCTCGCCGTCGCGGTTCAGGTCTTTTGCATGGGCGAGCACGACGTCGGGTCCCAGCAATGAAAAGGCCTCGTCGAGTACCTCGTGCATCCGCGGCAACTGGCCGACGTGGAACAGGTTGGCGGCGTCCATCACGACCTTGAGCCGGTCCGACTGCATCTCGTCCAATAGCCGGCGACCCTTTTCGGCCGAATCGATCACGTTGGCAACCTCCGGCTCGAAAGCCAGAGTCACTGCACTGTCCTCCGCAATTGCCAGCGCCTCGCCCAGCGACTCGACCAAATCGCGCCAGGCCTCCGGCCGGTCGTTGTCCGCATGGCGACGCCACATATCGTCCGGATCGCGCGTGCCCGTCGAAAGCGTGACGATCGACACATCCAACAGCTTGCAGGCCGCGGCCAGAACGCTCAGCCGCCGCAGTCCGTCGTGGCGCCGGGCCCGCTCGGGATGGATCAGGTTGAATGTGCCCGATATCGAGGCCATCTTCAACCCCCGCGAGGTCATCGCATCACGCACCCGGCGGCAGAGCGCCGGATCGATCTCATCCGGCATTGACGGCCCACCCAGACACATCATGTTGAAGTGCAGGCAGTCGACGCCTAGCGCCCGGACCGCGTCGAGCGTCTCTTCGATCGTGGGCCGAACGAAGATTTTGGCAAAAATCCCCAGTTGCATCGCATAACTCCCACCCATTTGCATTGCGGGTCCCATACCTGTTATAGTGTTTCTCGGCATTCCTGTTTACCCCCGCCTCGAGGAGTACGACATATGAACAAACTGTTGATCGTCCTGACCACGCTCTGCTGCGCCTTGGGTAGCTTCGGCGAAGCTCCGGCCGCCGACTATCAGGTGACCGAGACCGACAAGGCCGTCAACATCGTCACCCCGCGCTTGGAAGCCGCCATCTGCAAGAAAGGCTACGTCTCGGGTGTCATGCGGCAGTCGATGCTCGATAAGCAAACGGGCTTTCGCGATCCGGGGTTCGGCCTGGACATCGCGGATTTCATCCTCGAGCCGGGTAGCGACAAGATCCACGGCGATAAGCTCAAGCCCGAGATGGTCTACTTGAAACACAAGCTCTACCACGGCAGCCGGGAGAAGCGATTCATCGAGGGACCGCAAATCTGTACCCAGGCCAAAGAACTCCAGCCCGAAATCATCCGCGGCAAAGACTTCGTGGCAATCAAGCAGCAGTTCAAGTACTACAAGGCGGCGCCCGGCAAGAAGGCCGGCTCGGTCTGGACGCAACTGTTGGTGTTCCCCGTCGGCCAGCGATACTTCATCTCGATGGACAAGATCGACGCGGTCAATTCGAGCGAGGCGATGTTTCTGCGGATCGACATGCCGGGTCACTTGAAGCACAAGCGCGGCGATACCTTCAGCAAGATGTACTTGAGCTACCAGGGAATGCTGCCGCCCAGCGAATTCTTCGAGGACTTCCCGCCCGACGGTAAGTTCAACTACCGCCGCGACTCGAACCGGGTG
Source organism: uncultured Planctomycetaceae bacterium (assembly GCA_964505115.1). Lineage (GTDB taxonomy): Bacteria > Planctomycetota > Planctomycetia > Pirellulales > Thermoguttaceae > CAZDHN01. The sequence goes on along the minus strand of CAZDHN010000164.1, from coordinate 5,017 downwards.
CCCGAGCGATTCATTCGGGCCTACCGGCTTCGCGACCCGAAGACGGGCAAGGACGGCCCCTGGCTGGCCGGCATGACGCTGGAGCCGACGGTCGTCCACGAGGCCTGGTGTCACCAGCGTGGCTACATCTGCATGATCGAGGAGTTCGGCGGCCGGCCGATCAAGGCGGGCGAGTCGTTCAGCGCCGCGTTTATCGTGGGGTACTTCGACTCGCTCGAAGAGATGAACCGGGTCTACGATCAGTACAAGGGAAACACCAAACTGGAAGCAACCGCCGACGGCTGGCGGCTGATGAAATAGTCGCGCTAGTCGCGCAAGACGAAAGCGAGGACAATCATGTCGAATGACAAACACTCGAACCTCTCGCGGCGAAGCTTCGTTCGCGGCGTGGGAACCTTGGCCGGCTCGGCGGCGCTGGGCTCGATGCCCGCCCCGGCGGAAGCGGCCGAGTCGACCGGTGAGTTACCCCGGCGCGTCTTGGGTCGGACGGGCCTGTCGCTCACATCCTTCACGCTGGGGACCGCGCCGGCCGGCATAGCCAAGACAATCGAACCACCCCAGATCGCCAAGATCGTCAACGAGGCAATCGACCTGGGCGTCAACTCGATCGACACCTCGCCCAAGTACGGCAACGCCCAGGAAGGCGTGGGGCTTGGCTTGGGGCGGCGTCGAAAGGATATCGTCCTGGCAACCAAGGTCTGGGCCGATACCATCCCCGACGCCGAAAAGAAATTGGCCGACACCTTCAAGACGCTGAAAACCGACTATGCCGACATCCTCTACTTCCACCACCTGGGTATCCGTGAAGTCGATCGGGCGATGGATGCCGACGGTGTGTTCACCTGGCTGTTGAAGCAGAAGAAGGCCGGCAAATGCCGTTTTCTGGGCATCTCGGCCCATAACCTGCCGGGGCGATGCATCCCCTTCCTGGAAACGGGCGAGGTCGACGTGCTGCTCTGCCTGCTCAACTACGCCGACCGCCACACCTACAACTTCGAGGAGAAAGTGCTGCCGCTGGCCCGAAAAAAGAACGCCGGCATTGTGGCCATGAAGCTGGTCGGCGGCCCCAACCCCAAGACGGGAAGCTGGGGAAACCCCAAAACGCTGCCCATGGTCGGCGTCGACAAAGTTGAACTGGCCCTGCGATACGTGCTGAGCATACCGGGCGTGACGACGGCCAACCTGGGCGTACACAACGTCGAGCAGTTGCGCCAGGACATCGAGTTCGTCAAACGCTTCAAGCCGCTCTCGGCCCGGGAGCAGGAAGAAGTCGAAAAGCTCGGCAAACAACTGGCCGCCGACTGGGGCACCCACTTCGGCCCCGTCGACGAAAAAGCATAGGGCCGCATCGGGGACTGGTCCATTTCGTCGAGCGTAACACAACACCTATAAAGCCGCGACCGTTGGTCGCGCACGAGGCGAAAGGGCACGCGGTTTTCCAAACCTCTCAGCGCGACCAACGGTCGCGGCTTTATATGTGCCACTCCAACGCCCGGAAGGAGACGCGACGATGTACGCGAGAAAACTGGTCCCACTTGCAGGCCTTTTGATCTGGCTGGCCGCCGCCAGCGCGGGCGCCGACGACATCAAGAAGACGCCGCTCTACGCCCGAATCAAAGCTCACATCGACGGCATCTCGGCCATCGACACCCACGACCATCTCAATCCGTTCGACATGATCGTCAAGCCCGCGCGGCCGGGTGGGCCGGGCGTTACCTTGCACGGCCTTTGGGCCAAAAGCTATTTCGGCTGGATACACACGCTGGAACCCTGGCCGGCCGACAATGCGTTCGACACCTGGTGGTCGAAGGCACAAGACAGCTTCACCAACGCCCGGGCAACCAGTTCCTATCGCTACTTGCTCTGCGCGTTTCGCGACCTTTACGGCGTTGACTTCGACACGATCACGCCCGAGCAGGCCCGAAAGCTCAACGACCAAATAGTGGCCAACTACAAGACCGACCGCTGGCTTCGCGAGGTGATAACCCAGCGTGCGAATGTCGAGCTAGTGCTGGTCGATCCGAATTGGGCCCGGCTGAAGTTCGAACCCGATTACCCGTTCACCGTGAAGATGTTCAACGTGAGTTCGCTGGTGCGTGGCTTTCATCCTTCGGAGTACACGAACCCGGCCGAGGATCCCTATCTTTTCGCCCGGGAGCATAAGCTGCCCTTGAAGTCGCTTGACGCTTACCTGGTGGTGATCGATAAGCTGGCCGAGGCGGCCAAGAAGGCGGGGGCGGTCGGGCTGAAACACACGCTGGCCTACCAGCGGACGCTCCGTTTCGAGAACGTCGACAAGGCGAAGGCCGCCGCCGTATTCGGCCGGCCCCGCAAGGAACTCAGCCCGGAGGAAGTCAAGGACTTTGAAGACTTCATCATGTGGCGTCTGGTCGAAATGAGCGACAAGGAGAACCTGCCGTTCCAGATCCACACCGGCCACGCCCGAATCCAAGGCTCCAACCCCATGCTCCTGGTCGACCTGATCGCGGCCAACCCGAACACGAAGTTCGTGCTCTTGCACGGTGGATTTCCCTGGGTTGAGGAGGCGGGTATCATCGCCACGCGCTACCGGAACGTCTGGATCGACTCGGTTTGGATGCCCACCCTCAGCTACACGATCGGCAAGCGGGCCTTCCAGGAGTGGCTGGAGATGATCCCCTCGAACCGAATCATGTGGGGCTCCGACACCTGCCAGGCGGAAGGGCTCTACGCGGCCACCGAATTCACCCGCCAGTGCCTGGCCGAAGCACTGGCCGAGAAGGTCGACCGGGGCGAACTCCGCGAGGAGCATGCCAAAAAGATCGGTCAACAAATCATGCGTGAGAACGCCCTGGAACTGTTTCCCGGCCTGCGAAAGCGACTCTGGAGAAAGGACAAATGACCATGCTACAGAAGTTCACGAAGATGCTTATTGCCCTGCTCTTGCTGCTGCCGATCTGTTCGGCCGTGGGCGGAGAGACACTCGAACCGGCAGGCGGACCGCGCCATGCGGTCGTCGATAAGGGGCAAGTGGCGGCCACCATCGTGTTGCCCGTCGCACCCAAGCCGTTGGAAAGTTTTGCCGCCGAGGAGTTGGCCAAGTACGTCAGAGCCATAACCGGCCAAACGCTACCGATCGTCAACGAGCCGAAGCGACCGCAAGGCTACGCGATCCACCTCGGCCTAACGCAGCCGGCCGCGAAAGCCGCTTTCACGCTCACTGAAGCAAAACTGGGGCGCGACGGCTACGCCACCCGGGCGGACGGCGACGGCCTGCTGATCGTCGGCCGCTGTCCGCTGGGTACGCTATTCGGCGTGTACGATCTGGTCGAGCGCGAGTTCGGCGTCCGCTGGTACGAGCCGGACGAACTGGGCGAGGTGATACCCAAGGCCGATTCGCTCTCGGTCGGCACCTTCACGAAGGAGTTCAAGCCGTCGTTCAATTACCGTTGGGTTCACTCGAACGACTGGTCGCTCAAACAGCGGATGAACTGCTACGTGAAGATCGAGGGCAAGCAGGTAGGCGTGAACTGGAAGTGGCACTTCCATACGTTCGCCATCCTCATCCCGCCCGAAGTGTATTCGGAAAAACATCCCGAGTGGTTCGCCATGCTGAAAGGCAAGCGGCGGACGTTCAAGGAGCGGCCCAGCCACGGTGCCCAGCTTTGCACGAGCAACCCCGAGGTGATCGAAAAGGTGGCCGAGGGGATGATAAAGACGCTCGACGCGGATCCCACAATCGAGATCATCACGCTCTCGCCCAACGACGGCGGCGGGTTCTGCGAGTGCGAGAAGTGTACGGCGCTGGACGGGCCGGACCGCAGCTGGTTCGCCAAGTACTCGAACCGACTGGCCGTGTTCAACAATGAGGTCGCCCGGCGAGTCGGCAAGCGATATCCGAAGGTGAAGATCAAGGTGGGCGCCTATGCCATGTACGCCCGGCTGCCCAGCATCAAGAATTACCAACCCGAGCCCAACCTGCTCTTCCAGCTTTGCCACATCTACTTCTGCCACAATCATCCAATCACCAGCGGCAAGTGCAAGCCGGGCGAAACCTACAAGCCGAGCGAACAGTTCCTCCCCAACCAGGAGTTCACGGAGATTCTCAAGCGCTGGCGAAAGTTGACGGACAACTTGTTCATCTACGAGTATTACGCGCTGGGTGGTTGGTCGAAAACCAACATGCTTTGGCCGATGGTCCACAACATGCGGCACGACATGCCCTGGTATCACAAGATGGGCGCCAAGGGCTTCTACACGCAGATCGGGCCCTGGAAGCGGGCGCCGCTGAACTACTACATCGCCGCCAAGCTGGCCTGGAACGCCGAGTTGGATGTCGATTGGCTCATCGACGACTTCTGCAAGAACTTCTTCGAAGACGCGGCAGCACCAATGAAGGCCTACCTGGCGGCAATAGAGGAGGCCATGGTCAACGGCGACCAGTGCATCTCCTACGGACTACGCGACGGCCGAGCCACACGACTGGCCCCCAAGGTTTTCGACCAGCCCACCCGCGACCGGCTTCGCGCGCTGTTGGCTCAGGCCGAAAAGGCGGCCAAAACCGACATTGTGCGAAAGCGTATCGCCGTGGTCCGCGCCGGGTTTGATGAGTGCGAGCAATCCGTGTTAGGATTGAAGAAGTGAGGCCGGAACGAAGGTGGGTTGGGCGCGGAGTGCCCGACCTACGCGCCTTTTTACAGCCGGGACTATTGACCCTTGCATAGCCAATGACCGAGGGCGAAGCCCGGTTCCTCGGCGGAACCCCCTTGATCCGCGCATTGACTATTTGGACAGCGCCACTTTCGGGATGGGTATTATGCGTAAGTGCTTGTCCCCACTGGGCTTGCCCCAGTGGAAACAGGGTTTGCAAACTAGAAATGCGAGGCCCCTTTTTTTTCCATCTCCACATCTGCTTCCGCCCTCGGCGGAAGCAGATGTGGAGGTGGGACATGTCACGAGCGCATGGGGGTAGTTGTCAAACGCCAATCCACCGGGGCAAGCCCAGCGATTTTTTCGGCAAGCTTAATTGGACGCTAGC
>CAZDHN010000163.1:0-10760 GCA_964505115.1 uncultured Planctomycetaceae bacterium | reverse complement strand
ATGTTGGCAACAATGGCAGCCACAACCACGGCGGGCGCCAGCAGCCTTCCCAACGGCCAAAAAGACCTGAACGACACGGCATGGGCCGCCAGACCGCAAAGTGCCGGCAAGGTGAAGACGAAGTACCGCGACTCAAAATGCCCCAGCACAACCAAGTGAAGCACGAGGCAGCAACCAAACCAGAACAGCCAAAACAGACCGGCCGACCTTGCCGTAGTTTCCCGGAGCATTGACACCAGGCCGATCATGGCGAGCGCAAGCGTAATCCAGCCGACCATCGACGGCAACGCCGACAAGTAGGCCAACGGAACATCCAATGTCAAGTTCGATAGACGATCCCAAAGTGAACTGCGAATTTCGTGCTGGGCAAATGTCTTGGCAAATTTTACCCACGCCGCGTTGCCGACAAGAAACAAAACGGCCGGCGCTATCACGTGCGGCGAAAGGAACCGGCGGTAGTCTTTCTTGGAGGCAAGAAACAGGAACCAGGCAGGCAGGATGCCGACCGTTGTCACGCGGCAGAGAAAAGCCATCTCGGCCAATGCGAAGGCGGCCCAGCACCAACTTGGGCGTTTTGTGTTTACCCAGGCGACGAAGCAGTAGGAGCCGGCCAGGATGAACATCAGGGCGGGGATCTCGGACATCGTGCCGCGGGTCCAAAGCACGATCTCCGGCGTGGTCAGCAGCAGGAGCGAGCCGGCCATTGCCACGTAGCGATTGGCGCCCAACCGTTTGAGGATCCCATGGAAGAAACAGGCGGCCAGTCCCAGGCATAATGCCACGAAGCATCTGGCCGAGGCGTACGACATTCCCACCGCCAGAAACCACAGGGCCAACAGGCCCGGATAACCCGGCGGGTGATAGGGGACGCTGAAGCCCGGGTATTGCGTGTAGTTCTTTTTGGCGAATTCGTAGGGGTGCAGCAGTTCGCCGGAGAGGATCCAATCGTGGATCATCGCCCCGCCGTTGGCGTAGCGCGGTCCGTCGGGCCATTTGGGGCCCGACTCGGAGACGTTCCACATGCCGATCAACAGCGCACCGACGATCAGCACCAGGCACCAGGCTGGGCCGGCAAAACGCTGCGTCGAAATGCGATTGGGGCGATCCACCACACCATCTGCCGGGGACGCCTCTACGTCGGCCAATGCCACGAGTTGCCTCTTCTTGATTCCAGCATGGTTAGTGCGCGGTCCGGAACGGTCTCGGCCGAGAAGCCGGCTTCGCCCTCGTACTTCAGCCATGCGAGGGTAAACAATGCCCTGCGCCGGCAACCAAATTCCCACACGAAATGCGCAAGATTTCATGATAGTCCAGGGGGCCGAATAACTCAAACGTCGGGTGCCAAATTGGCCCGGCGATTGCGATTTGCCCGGTAACCCCACCTCCGCAACCGCTACAGGCCGGATATTCCACCCGCCCGGGGTATCATCGGCGCTATCATCCATCTTGTCCGGTACGCTCTTGCCGCACTTCCAAGCGCGCGGGGACAGTCGCGGCAACCGTCGTCCGCTTACCCCGGGAGCCTTGACACGTCTTGTTCGCCCTGCCGCGGTTCCCTGATAGCTTACCTTCCCAGGAGACCAACGCCAGTTCCAACAATCAGAGGGACATCCCCAGAACCGCAGCAGCTCGGTGGTTTCGGAAAAGACGCCCATTATGGCAGCTTGCCAGCAACAGAACGTCGTATCCAGATCACTCCCACGTACACAACCCGTCCACATGTCCAGCCGAGCCATCCCTCAGCCAACCATCAAGCTGGGCCGGTTCCTTGAGTTGTTGTCCACGCATTCTTGGAACAACAACGAAACGGGCGTTGACCTCGGCCAAAGCGGTCATGTCGCCCCAAAGCTTCTCGAATTGCGAGACGGGAAAGATGTCTTCCTGCCCGTGGCCCCAGCGTTTCTTGACGTCTTTGAGGGTAACGTACGTCGGCATGTGGCGACTCATCCGGCGGACCGCGGAGTCGATCTTTGCTTGATCAGCGAGATCGTCTCGGGTGAGGTCAAAGAGTTCCAGCAGCCGATCGATCGTAATCCAGGTCGTCATGGTGTTGTAGTAGGTGAGGCGGAATTCGTCCTCTTCGCGGGGGATGGCGAGGCTTTCGAGTAATCGGACTTTCCCGTCGACGCGAGCGAGACCTCCGCCTCGGTCTTCGATTCTGCGACCAATCACTTCGAAAGTGAGGTCCGCTCCCTCGGAGATGTGCAATCCGAGTAGCCCTGCATCAACATCAGCACCCAGTGTATCGATATTGTGGAGCATCAAGTACTTCAGGTTTGGTCTCTCGTCCAGGAGTTTCAGCAGGGTTTGGTTTCGGAGAAGATTGGATACTTCAAACCAGTGACCAATTGGGTGCAAGCATTGTAGCGGCAGGTTATCCGTGTAGTCGTTGCCGCAGCCGGACTTCTCCGCCCACCCGATCAATGCGGCGTGCAAGCTCTCGCGAACCTTCTGAGCCTGCTCGTCGAGGATCTGCTGGGGCATGTCCTCCCAAGCGAAACGCAAATCACGGACGTGCGGAATCATTCGGAACCCGACGGACCGCCCGCGAGAAAGATAGACTGGACCGCGATTGCCGTAGTCGCTGTTCTTATCGAGTGCGCGAGCGATTGGCTCGTGCGTCAGGTAACTTGTGGTGATCACGTGCGGAATTGCCGTGCCACACGCCTCCGACACGCGGCGACTCTTGGCCAGATGGACCTCGAGGAAGTTGCGATACTTGCCGTGGAACAAGTGGAAGGGGTGGAGTGCTTTGACAACACCTGCTCCATGAGTCCAACGGCTTCCAGCCCCCGCCGCCAGGGTTAGGACGGCAACGGTCCCCGCGGCGAGAGCCTCCCGGCCAAGCGTGTGGCACTCGTGCCGGACGTCGTCGATTGCGGAGATCACGTCGCCCGGCTGGACGTCCTCGATTTCCACGTTGGCGGGCAGGCGATTTTGGGCCAAGCCGATCCGTCCGGCGTGGAGGTCCGATCGGATCTGCTCGTGCAACTCCGAATCGAAGCCGTTCTCTCGTAGCAATTCGGCCAAGGATGTCGAACTCCCGTCCTCCTCGGACGGTTGTGGCAGAAGGCCGCCGAGCAGGAACTCGGCACTCCCGGCCAGTCGGCCGTCGGATCGGCATTCACGGGCGAGTCGACTCGCCTCGGCTCTCTCTGCCGAGGTTAGTTGCTGAGCGTCCTTACGAAACCACTCGCGGGCGACGAGTACATAATAGCCGGCCGGCATCAGTGCCTGATCACTCCTGAACAGTTCAGCTCGAGTTCCGTGGTCGTTGATTGCGAAATTGTAGACAACCGGTTCCATGGCGAATGAAAGTGAGTTTTCCAGTTCCCGCTTTGTCGAGGACATCAACTCAGCCAGATACTCTTGGGCTTCCAGTTTACGCCGAGGGTCGAAGATGAACCCCATGCCGCCTCCCGACATACCGCCCAGCATGAGGAAACCGTGGAACTCATCGCCAAACTTGGCTTTGCACCGCTCGATCAGTGTTTGCGTGTAGTGATTTGACGCCCACGGGATGATCGTTTGAATGGGACCGGCGAAGTTCTTGGTCGTCAACTCGGCGAGTTGCCGCACCTCACCTTGGGCAAGCGCCAGTTCGATCTGTCGCATGATTTGGATTGCCTGCTGTCTGCCCTTCCATTCAGGCTCGCTTCGCAGAAGATATTTTTCGGTGACCATCTGAAGAATCGGGCCAACGTCCTGGGCCATCCCGCCGTGAACCAGGACGAATGCGTCCTGGATCTGCTGCCGGGTCGCTTCGCTGACGGTCTCCGTATCGTAGACATGATGATTGGGTAGGAGTCGACCTCGGCTGATACCGTGCTCCGGGTCGCCCTGGCCCGCCTTTTGCCCCTCGATCATCTTGATTCCCGGCCAGACTCCGCCGGAATCCTGCCATCCTCCGCCGGAGCCACCCAGCCATTCGCCCAGGATTGCCCGAGCTGCCACGATTCGTCGCTCGGATTCCTGAAGTCCTCCAGTCAGCGAGGAGACCTGCCGGGTTGCCCGCATACAAACCGTAATGATCGCGGCCAGTAGATTGGTTGAGACGGCAAGTCGGGACCCCTTGGGAATATCGTTGACCTTGCTGACGATCTCCAGGCCCAGTCCGGGGGCAACCAAACGAGCCAGCAAGTCGCCGAGTTCCTGCCCTGATGCCTCCAGACCTGGGGGAACGAGTCCAGCGGCAATCACGGCTGCTTTGAGGAGGCCCAGGTAGTCGCGTGCAAAATCAAAGACCTCCCCAAGGCTCCCGACGTCCGCTTTGGCCTTGAGATCGACACTCACCAGCCGAAGAACGGGCTCGTCGATCACCCTCAGGTAGACCTCAATGGGCGGTTGCGGCGAGCAGTCGCGGCCGCGCACTCCCAAGTCCACGGACACATTGAGCACCCGAGCACCGTCCGGGTAGTCCATTCCAAGAAAGAAAATGTCGCTCCACCCGCTGTGCGAAAGATCCATTCTAACGGGCGTCTGCTCGCGCAGGATCGGATAGGCTCCGTCGCGTTTGTCCCGGCAGAGAAGCTCGGGGCGAATTCGTAGCGGAATGTCCATTGGGTGCCCGACGCGGAACATCCACTGGTTCCCTTGCACCGACCGGACGCTCTTTCGAACCTGGTTGGCCAAGGTCTGAAAGCCCAGTTCGTGGTAGACGGCAGCCAATGCACTCGCGAGAGTGTCGCTGACGCCATGACGCTCCATTGCCGCCAGGAACTCGTCGATGGCTTCACCGAACCGCCGGTTGAGGAAATGCTCGTACGCTCCAAAGGGAATCAGCCCGAATGCCGACGGAGGTAGTTTCGGAGGGAGATGGTATCGATGGATACCGCTGAGGAAGAACAAGGCCCGCACTCGCTCGTAGAGGTTGTCGCTGGTTCGCCGGAACCGATCCAGTTTCGAGCATGCCGCGAGGAGTTCCGATGCCGTAAGGTCGCGACAGAGACAGTCGAGCGACCGGTTTCGGATGTCAGGGTCGTCGCTACGGATGGTGTCAAGAAGATCGGATGCCATGGGGCTTCATTCCAACAATGCGTGGTGCCGTTGGGAAAAACGCGAGTGTGCCTACCCGGTTGTCGTCCGGTTCGCCAGGAGTTCAACGAGCTGCGTTAGGACCTCCTCCCGCTCATCTCCATTCAGTGCGAGAGCAAGTTGGGTCGTCAACAGCCCGTACTTAACGCCGATGTTGTAGCGAGTTCCCCGCAGTTCAGTGGCGAGATATCTCTCGTGAGTCGACACCTTGGCAAGAGCTGGAGTAAGCAGAACTGGTTCGTTGCCACCGGCCTCGACGGAGTCTCGTAGGCTCTCCATCACCGTGGGCGTGAGCACGTGCATTCCGAAAAAGCACAGGTAGTACCCCGCTCGCTGTCCAGGCACGATCAGATGCTGTTCTGCTTCAGTGGGGGTCGGCTTCTCGATAATGTTCTCGACTTCGTACAGACCCTTTCGGCCCGCGACCGGGCGGCCACCGATCGTTCCGTACTGGAAAAGCCGGTTCTCGCGAGTTGCTTGCACGGCCGATACCACACATTCTTCCACACGGGCCACTTCGACCAACTGCTGTGCACAGCGGCGTGAGTCACCGCTGATGTAGAGATGGTCGCCAACCAGATGCAGGAACGGCTCGTCGCCAACGAAGTCCGCCGCCCGATACACCGCCTCACCATAGCCCCGGGGAGCAGGCTGTTCGATGAAGGTCAGCAGGGATTCATGATTGCCCGCGGCCTCGGCGAACATTCCCTCGTCACCAGGCCGAACAACCAACGCAATCTGCTCGACCTGAGCGGCCACCACCTCTTCAATGATAATATCGAGTGCCGATTTCTCCGAGCCGTCCAGATCGACGAATCGCTGTAACGGCAGTCGACTTTGTTGTGGTCCCGCGACCGTGATGACCGCCTTGGCAATTCTCATCCTGACAATCCCCGAAAGGTAGGTGGAAAGTATCCCCGCGACGCGGTTGTCAAGGAGAGCGGCGAGCCGACAGCGTCACCGCGGCAACGCAAGTGTCGTCCTTCTGACAACGGCAAACCCTACTACGATTGACCCTTGCATAGCCAATGATCGAGGGCCCAATGAGCGGCGACAGAGCCCGGCTCCCTGGCGGAACCCCGTTGACCCGCGCATTGACTACGCAAAGATCAATAGTTCAATAAGTATAGCATTTCTTGGTCAGGAAGTCCTATCCAGGTCAGTTCCTTGTTGCACATCAAGAGGTGCCGTGGCGATGGCGGTCCGCTGACCTCATGGCCTCCCGAGGTTCCCGTAGGCGTTGCTGGTCCGGATCGTCGACAAACCGACCCGCTACCGGACCATGTCCCGGCTCTGTTCCGCCTGCCGGGCGGCATGTTCCCACGCCATCTTGGCCAGTCGCTCGTCTTCATCGCACCCGCTGGGATATATGGCCTGACGGTGGCCAAGAAACGAAAAAGCCCCGCCTATTGACCCTTGCATAGCCAATGATCGAGGGCGAAGCCCGGTTCCCCGGCGGAACCCCCTTGATCCGCGCATTGACTATGCAAAGATCAATAAGCCGGTTCGCACCGACCTCGGCGTGGGCTTCCACACCAAGGCGACCGGTTTCAGCGAGGTGTACGGCCACGCCACCGCGGGCATGAACGACATTGCCAAGATGTTCGACTCGGCGGAAAGCGGGAGAGTTATCGCGTGGTTGGCGACTATGTCTTGAATCAAAACGACATCGAAAACCATGTGGTCTATCCAGACGCGACCGGCTCGCTTACGTGGAACCTGGACCTGCACTGGCCCGACCCGATCCATGCCGAGAAGTTCGACGAACCGTTCCGCTCGTGTGCTTATCATCGCAATCTTGTCGAGCCTTACCCGGTGGCGGTGGTCATAAATACGAAGGCTACCACTTCAAGGACACCGGACACCTTGGGGTCTATCCCCATCGTAGCAAACAACTGGATGATCCCGGCGTGAAGAAAAGGATCAAAGCGTTAGACGTTCAGCACATGGAGTGACTGGGCAAAGTACCTGACGAAAGCCCCCACAACGCAAGCGGGCGGGCGAGTGCTGGAGTATGCACGCAACGGCGTGAATGCGCTGTATTTGGATCCGAAGCAAGAAGGATGGCGACGCCAGCCCGGCGTTCCGGCGGTCGATCCTTGTGGTGGAAGGTGTGACATCGGTCCCGAGTGCGTCATTACGCCGCATCCGGATCTATGGTTGGGTGACTGGAAGGGGGAGATCACCGGCAAGGACCAGATCCGGCTTACCAGCAAGCGCGATGGTGCGACGGGTATCCGTCTGGTGCGAGAATTCACGCTTGCGGTGGATTCCTCACGCCTCGTTTGCGAGCAGCGCATCATCAACGAGTCCGACAATGCCGTGACTTGCTGCCACTGGAGCCGAACGCTCGCGGTGGGCGGCGACGATGAACTGGTCGATCCGGCCGGCCTCGTCGTAATCCCAGACGTAAGTGGCCAGCTCGGTGACGTCTTGCGAGTGCACCAACTCGGTGAGCCGACCGGCGTCGTGGGTGTAGTCGCTGCTGGCGACAAGCTGGGTGCCCGCCAGATCGGCATAGCGGGTGATCGTATCGAAGCTATCGTCTTCCTCGTAAGTGAATTCGACCCGTTTCGGGGCCACGGCGTTTCCACCCGCCACGCCCGACTGCGTGATCCGCTGGGGAGACGATTGATATTTTGGACGGGAGAGCGGTCGGCCGTCGGAAATTCAGTCCGAAAACCGCGTCAACCCCGGCGAAAAAGGGCCTTTTGCGCGGCCGCGTGCGCGCCGAGACGGGTATTTTTTGGACGCATGCTTCACTGCGTCAACAATTCCCCCTCACCGTCCCGCGCGGCGGCAATTTCGTGGCTGGACTGGCGACAAATCGGACCCAACGCGACGCACGTCATACCAAAACGCGCGGCCAATTTCAAGCGGCGGTGCCGGTGGCAACTCCTGACACTTGATGAAAACGAAACGTCAAGTCTCAAGAGTTGACCCCCAAGACACAAAAAACAAGGTCTGACCCCGCTCGCCCCCCCCGCTCGCCCCTGGAGCCACGGACTGAGGGGTCCGGAGCCGCTCGCGGTCAACGAATGGTCGCACGTTGCCGCAACATTCGACAACCGGCTCATGCGCATGTACGTTAATGGTAAAGAAATCGCCACAAAGGAACGCCGCGGGTTCATCAATCCGGGCAACTCCATCACGATCGGTGCTCACAGTGCCGCGATGGAGCGCGCCCGGTTCCGCGGCTGGCTCGATAGCGTCCGAGTCTACCGACGCGTGCTGTCGGCTGATGAGATTGCAGACCTGGTCAGCAGCGGCCACTGACCGGGTCTTCGGAATGAACCAAGGCCGAAAGAAACTCGTGCTGTTGTTATTGACCTGAAGCCTGCTGCCGATGATTCCGGCTCAAGAAAAGGAGACCGTCATGAGACCCAATCACATCCTCCCAAATAGGACACTCCCGCAACCGAGCGGCAACCCACGATTGGTTGGCAGTTCTGCTACCCCGTGCCGGCTGGTCGCGTCTCTCGTCCTAGCCTGCGTAACCGCCACTTTCTCCGCCTGCCCAACCATGGCTCAAAGCCAGAAGGACCCCAACGCAATTCGGGCCGCACTGGAGCAGAAGCCCAGCGTCGTCAAGGCGTCTTGGTGGGGGTTCGACGAGAAGGAATCGACCAGCGCTCTCCAGGCCGCGATCGATTCGGGGGCAGCCAAGGTGATCGTCGAAGACCTGGGCAAGCCATGGATCGTCGACACGATGCATCTCGCCAGCAACCAGGAGTTGTTCTTCGAGAAGGGCTGCGTCGTACTCGCCAAGCGCGGCGCATTCAAGGGCAAACATGACAGCCTGTTTGCCGCCGCCCTGAAACAGAACATCTCGCTCATCGGCCATGGCGCCACACTGCGCATGTGGAAGGCCGACTACCACACGGACGAGTACGAAAGGGCCGAATGGCGGCACTGCCTGAGCATTCGCAGTTGCACCAACGTGAAAATACACGGCCTGACACTTGCAGACAGTGGCGGTGACGGCATCTACCTGGGCGTCGCCCAGCGCGGAGTAACCAACAAGAATGTGCATATCAAGGACGTAGTCTGCGACGGGAACAACCGGCAAGGCATCAGCGTGATCAGCGCGGAGGACCTGCTCATCGAAGACACGGTGCTCAAGAACACTTCCGGTACGGCGCCCAAAGCGGGGATCGACTTCGAGCCCAACCACGCCAGTGAGAAGATCGTGAACTGCGTCATGCGCAACTGCGTGTCCGAAAACAACGACGGTGCTGCCTACGTGCTCTACCTGCGTCCCCTCGACGGCTCCTCCGCGCCGATCTCCGTGCGGATCGAGAATTGCGTATCGCGCGGCACGAACCGGATATCGGCATCTGTCACCACGTCCAACGGCGGTCCCAACGGCCCGCCCCGTGGACTCATCGAGTTCGTCAACTGTCGCTTCGAGGATACCGGCACGGCCGGCATAAGCGTGCGCGACGTACCGGCGGAGGCCTGCCGCGTGCGCTTCGAGAACTGCACCGTGGCCGACGCCAGCAACGAGCCCAAGCGGAGCACGCCAATCTCGTTCGCCGCTCGTGCCGGCTCCAGGCAGGACCTGGGCGGAGTGGAGTTTGACAATTGCACGCTGGCAGAACCGGTCGACCGGCCACTCATGGCGTTCAATGACTACACCGGCGAACTGAAGGTGCTTGACGTGACGGGCACGCTCAAGGTGGTACGCGATGGCAAAGAGCAAGCCGTCCCCATAACGGAGCAACTCCTCGACGAGCTTATGCCCGCGCGCACGATGAAGCGAATCCCACGCTATGATGCCACCGGCGCGCGCTTTGTGCCCGTCTTTCCCGATGCCAAGCCGCCGTCGAATAAATCCCGGCTTGTGCGTCAGCGGAAGTATGGCGAATACCTGGTCCATGCCAGCAAAGGTGACGAGGTAAAACTCCGAGTGCGGTACCTGCCGGTCGGAAGGTACAGTGGCGGCGAAATGAAAATCCCCGTACTCAGTGAATCGGGCAAACGTGTTGCAACACTCCTCGCGGCGTTCAGGCAGGATACACAATGCAGCTTCATCGCACCCGAAACCGGCGCCTACAAGCTGGTCTGCGACGCCCGGGGAAACTGCGTGCACGTGGAGTCGCCCACACATAGGTTGTGCATCACCGGCATGAGCAAGGCCATTCCGCTGATCGGAACGAGCGGCGACTTCTTTTTCCGGGTGCCTGGCGACGTGGAGGAGTTTGGCGTCAAGATCTTCGGCGCGGGCAACGAACGTGTCAACGCTGCCGTCTTCGACCCGTCGGGCAAACAAGTGTGGTCCAAGGAGAGCATCAGCGTCCCGCAACTGTATGACGGCAAACCTCGGAAGGCTGGCAAGGACGAAATCTGGCGATTGCGGATCAGCAAGCCGACGGACGGTGCGTTCGAGGACTTCTTTATCGACCTGCGTGGAATTCCGTGCGTGCTGGCATGCGAGCCGGAGGCGCTGCTCAAGCCCGCCGAGACAGAATAGATAACATCACAACGTATGGGAGAAGCCATGAAATCCGTCACCACCTTTTGCCTGACTTTTGCGATCGTCGCATTTGCCTCTCTTGCCTCGCCCGCTTCGGAAAATAGGATCCACAAGGGCATCTATTACGGGCCGGAAGACGCCACGGAATATCAGAAGGAACAATGCAAACTTGACATCCGTCTGCCGTCGGACAAGTTTAAGGTTCATCCGGCTGAAGCGTAGTTTTCCGTAAGTTGTTGCTGGCAGCAAG
>CAZDHN010000162.1:0-10776 GCA_964505115.1 uncultured Planctomycetaceae bacterium | reverse complement strand
GGGCTGCCGCTGGGTGGCTACCGAGAAGAAGAACATGGGCCAGGTGGTCGGGCATCCGCTGGCCGACTGCTCGGCGATCGATGGCTACCGGCCACCCGATCCGAAAAACCCCTTCTACTTCGAGCGAATCGAACCGCTGCTCGAAGAGGCGAACGACCGTTATGTGATGGTCGCCTGCCACTTCAACCTGATCGAGCGGCTGCACATGCTTCGCGGCTTCGCCGAGACCATGGAGGATCTGGTTCTCGAGCCCGAGCGGTCCGAGCGGCTGCTGGACATGATCGTCGAATTCAAGCTGGGTATGGTCGAGGAGCTGTTCCGACGCTTCGGAAACCGGATCGACGGCCTGTTCCTCACCGACGACTGGGGCACGCAGCGAGGCACGTTCGTCAGCGGCGACATCTTCGACCGCCTCTTCGCCTCGCGCTACAAGGTTCTGTTCGATGCCATCCACCAGCGCGGATGGCACGTGCTTCTGCACAGTTGCGGTCGGGTGAACGATTTCGTCGACCGGTTCATCGAGGCGGGTGCCGATGTACTGAACTTGCAGCAGCCGCAAGCCTACGGGCTGGTCGAGTTTGGCGAGCGGTTCCGCGGCAAGGTTTGTTTTCTGACGACCGTCGACGTGCAGGCGACAATGCCGCGCGGCGTCGAGCAAGAAATCCGCCGCGAGGCCCAACTGCTGGTCAAGCATTGGAGCACGCCCGAGGGCGGCCTGATCGTCTACAACTACGGCGACGGCCAGGCCCTGGAGGTATCGGATGACAAAACCCACATCATGTTCGACGAATTCGTCAAGCTGATGGAACCTAATGCTTCATGTGGCCCAAATTGACAAGTTGCGGGTGGCTGGCGGCTGAGCGCGGCAGTCACCTCGTACTCGACGATTTCGCCTGACTTCGCCAAGGGGTTCGTCATTTCCGACGTGCGTCTCGGAGTTCCGGGCGGATCTTTCCAAGTTGGTAGTCTGGTCCGCCGGCGCGGTCGTCGGTCGGCGTCAGGCCCATTGCTTTGCGGTAATCGCGCGAGAATTCCTGGAGGCGGCGGTAGCCGCTCCGTTTTGCAATCTCGGTGAATGGGAGGCCCGAGTAGAGCACCAGCCCCCTGGCCATGCTCAGCCTCAGTACCTTGATGCGGCGCATGGGCGACATACCAACCGCGCTGTGACAGGCCCGGATGATCGTCCGCAGGCTCTTGTAGGTCAGTCTCTGCATCATGTCCAGGTCGATCGGCTGGCCAAGATCCTTGCGGAGCTTGGCCTCCAAATCCCACCAGAGTTGCGTGTCCGAGTCCATCCGAAAAGGAGTACCGGCCAAGGGAAGCAGTTCCACCAGCAAATCCAGCAGCCTGGCATGGACGCGGGCGTGTCTGATCGGCACGGCCGCCGATGTATCGCACCATGCTTCCAGCAGTTTCTCGAAGCAGTGCATGGTCCGACTGCCCACGACCTTCACTCGCTGATCGTACGCCGGCGGGCTCAGCGTCGGCGCGATGAAGTTGACGGTGTAGTACACCCAGGGCGCCGCCAGGACCTCGGAAGTCACCGACTCGTTTTCGTGATACCAGATGGCAAGCCCCGGCGCCAGGGTGTGAGCCCGTCCGTCCGACTCCTGACGCACCCGCCCTGATTTCATGATCTGAATCAGGTGTCCCGGCAGGCTGGTGGAGCGGAACGTCGCACGCTCCGTCCGCTGGAGCCAATCCACCAACACAACGTGCTGGATGATGGGTCCCTCGGGAATTGGCGGAATATCTGCTTCAACCATGACAGTACCGCGCTGGGGACTGGTCCATTTTTCGGCCTATTGACTGTCCATCTGGCTGGACGCGCAAGCCGAAAACATGGACCTGTCCCCTTTCGTGACGTGAAGTGGACAGTCCCCCCATGCATGCTTACCGTAGTGGCAATATCTGCTAAGTAAAAAACATGGATCGCTAACTTCCATAAACTACCCATCTGATTATACTGGACTATCGGTCAAGTGGCAATGCGGAGTCGCTTGAGTGGGAGTTGATTTCCTCTAACAAAGAGATTGGGAGGTGGACAAATGAGTGCTGCAATCAAGAGAACGTGGGGCGTGGCCTTGGCGGTGATCATTACCGTGGGGTGGGGCAGTGCGGGCAGCGCCACGATGATCAGCTTCAACGCGACCGGCGGCAGTACAATGGGCACCAGCCACACGGCCGGCGCGCCGGGTGTGAATGTAGCCAACTGGAATGACATGGCTGCTTCCACCTGGGCGGGCACTTACAGCGGGAGCATCGACGATCCCCTGGTGAGCGACGGCTCGACCGCCACCGGCACGAACCTCTCGTGGTCGTTCAATGGCCACAATGGCGTGGGAGCTGCCGGCTCCGACGATGCGCGAATGTATGCGTCGGCCTGGGACGTGTGGGGCAGCGCCACCATCACGGTGACGGATATCCCGTACTCCGTCTACAACGTCCATGTATACGTGCAGGATTCGGCTCTCGGCGCCACACATGATCCTCGAGGCGGAGGCATCGCGGCCAACGGGGTCAACAGGGCGCTGAACATGTTCAATAACAGCGGCGAGTTCGTCCAGTACTTCGAATCGACGGATCTCGGTCCGTACTCGGCGACGTCACCCATATCACCGAAGGCATCCTACGTCCGCATGTCCGGCCTCAACGGCACCTTGACGCTGACGCTTAGTGAAGGAGCCCCTCAGCATCGCCTCCGGTTCGCGGGCTTCCAGATCGAAGAAGTGCCCGAGCCGGGAACATTTCTGTTGGCAGTTTTTGGCATTCCGCCGCTCTTGCTGGTGCGGTTGCGCCGTCGTGTCCGGGACAGGAGGTGAACAATGGCTGGCAGCGGCACAAGCCCGCAGTGGCGAGGTTTTACATTGGTCGAGCTATTGGTTGTGATAACCATTATCGGCATCTTGATTGCGCTGCTGTTGCCGGCGGTGCAGTCGGCGCGGGAGGCGGCCCGGCGGTTGCAGTGCCAGAACAATCTCAAGCAGCTTGGTCTGGCCATGCTTCAGCATCACGAGGCGTGTGGGCATTTCCCATCTGGCGGTTGGGGATGCAACTGGGTCGGCGATCCGGACCGCGGTACGGGGCGCGAGCAGCCGGGCGGATGGGTCTACACCACGTTGCCCTTCATCGAGCAAAAAGCCCTGCATCAACTCGGGGCCGATGGCGACTCCGACCACTGGACGGCCACGCAACTCGAGGGCAGCAAGACCCGGCTCGGCACCCCGCTGGCCGTGCAGCAATGCCCGACGCGCCGGCAGCCCAAACCTTACCCGGCGCTCTGGGGCGGTCCCTGTACCGGCTTTGACGGCCAGGGCAATCACGCGCCTTACGGTGCCGATCCGGCCAGTCAGATCGCCAGGACCGACTACGCCGCCTGCGCCGGCGACCAGTACTATCCTTTCAGTATCTCCGGCCCCGCCACCTTGCAGGTAGCCGCCACGATGACCCAGAACGGCACTTGGCCAAAGATGTCCTGGGCCACCGGCATCGCCTTCCTCCGCAGCGAAGTCCAACTGGCTCACGTCCGCGACGGCGCCAGCAACACCTACATGCTGGGCGAGAAGCACGTCAACCCCGACGCCTACTTCACTGGCCTCGACGGCGGCGACAACGAAAGCATGTACGCCGGCTACAACAACGACAACCACCGTTCGACCTACTACGACGCCACGACCGGCGTGGCCTGTCGGCCGATGCGGGACACGCCGGGTATCATCGCCCTGCACTTCGGCAGTGCCCATCCAACTGGCTGGAACGCGGCATTCTGCGACGGCTCGGTTCACGCCATGAGCTACTCGATCGACTCCGAGACCCACCGCCGGTTGGGCCACCGCAAAGACGGCCTGGTGATCGACACCGGTAGGCTTTGAGCATTCCGCTTTCCCACCCACATGGACCTTCCCTGGGGATATCTCAGCCGATCCCACCACAAGGAGACGAACAGATGAAACATCGACTCACAACAATCTTCGCGGCAAGCATACTTTCGGCGGCCATGGCGCTGGAATTTCCCGGCCCGAACCCGGGCAAGGCCGTTGCACGACTCGACGATGGGCGGCTTGTCCTGCAAAACGACGTCATCGCGGCAACCTGGAAATTGACTGCTGATCGGTTTGAATTGACGGAAATCGTGGACCGAATGTCCGGCGGTTCGGTGCGTGCTCGGGCAACCGAGACGTTTATCATAGCGATGGCCGACGGCCGATTGCTGAAGGCTTCCCAGTTGCGTCCGACCGGCAAACCAACCGTGGAGAAACTCCAAGGCGACGAACGGTCCCAATGCCTGTCCGGTCGGTTTGCAGGCTGGAAGGTGAGCGTGCCGCTTGTTTCCGCCGACGGTCACCTTCACGTCGAGTGGCAGGTAATGCTTCGCGACCAATCGAACTATATCACGCAACAAGTGACGTTGCGTGCCGAGACAAAAGCCTCCGAGATTAAAGAGGTTCTGCTGATCCATGCCGATGCGCCAAAGCCCAAGGTGCTCGGCGAGGTGGACGGTTCGCCAGTGGTTGCCGGGAGCCTGTTCTTCGCCTGCCAACACCCGATGGCCGACAGCCGGGTGGAAGGCGGCCGGGTGGTCTGTTCCTTGCGACGGTACCGGCCGCTTGAACCGGGGCAGTCGTGGACGGTCTGGTCGGTCGTGGGCGTGGTGCCCGCCGGACAACTGCGTCGCGCGTTCCTGTACTACGTTGAGCGCGAGCGGCCACGGCCCTACCAACCGTT
This sequence comes from uncultured Planctomycetaceae bacterium, assembly GCA_964505115.1. GTDB lineage: Bacteria > Planctomycetota > Planctomycetia > Pirellulales > Thermoguttaceae > CAZDHN01. Next base: position 6,051 of record CAZDHN010000162.1, on the reverse strand, counting down.
TCTCCATTACAACTCTTGGTACGACCTTGTGCTGACTGACGGCAAGATAAATGAGGGACAGTGTCTGGAGGCAATCGAAGGTTTCGGCCGGAACCTGACCGAACAGCGAGGGGTAAAGCTCGCGGCGTTCGTGTTCGACGACGGTTGGGACGATCGAAAGACCTTATGGCGATTTCACAAAGGGTTTCCCAGCGGCTTTTCCCAGGTTCAGTCGGCCGCGGCGAAATACGGCGCGGCGTTGGGTGTATGGTTTTCGCCCTGGGGCGGCTACGGCAAGGCTAAGACAGACCGGCTGAAATACGGCAAGACGCAGGGCTTCGAAACGAATAGCCGCGGATTCTCGTTGGCTGGGCCGAAGTACTACGCCAGATTCCGTCAGGTTTGCATCGAAATGATGCAAAAATACGGCGTGAACTACTTTAAGTTCGACGGCCTCGGCGTGGGTAACGACTCCCAGGGTGGTGCGGGCACGGAATTGGCACCCGACATCGAGGTCATGCTGCGGCTGATCGGCGATTTGCGCAGCGTCCGGCCAGAGGTGTTCGTCAGCGTGACCACCGGGACCTGGCCGTCACCGTATTGGCTGTGGTACGGCGATTCGATCTGGCGCCAAGGGGCGGACGTGGGATATCACGGCGACGGCCCCATGCGGCAGCAGTGGATTACCTACCGCGACATGATCGTCCATCGAATGATCGTCCGCCGTGGGCCGCTGTATCCGCTCAACTCGCTGATGGTCGTGGGCGTGGCCCTGGGACAATGGAGCATCCCGACCAAGATGTCGGATGATCTGAAGGACGTGGTCGACGAAATCCGCATGTTCTTCGGCAGCGGCACGCAGAACCAGGAACTCTACATCACACCGAAAAAGATGACGCCCGAGATGTGGGACGCCCTGGCCGAAGCGGCCGCTTGGTCGCAAGCAAACGCCGACGTGCTGGTCGACGTGCACTGGATTGGCGGCGATCCGGGCAAAGGCGAGCCGTACGGCTATGCCTCGTGGTCGCCGCGCAAGGGCATCTTTGTACTGCGCAACCCGAGCGATGCACCGGCCACATTTAACCTCGACGTCCAAACGGTTTTCGAGTTGCCCGACGGCGCGCCGCAAGATTACCGGCTGCAAAGCCCGTGGAAGAAACCCGGCCGGTGTCCGAAAGTCACCCTTCGTACGGGCAGGCCGTACACATTCGATTTGGCACCTTTCGAGACCCTGCTGTTAGAAACCGTCCCGTCTGAGTAGATGAGCCTGCCTCCAAAAACACAACCGTACAAGATGCACGCGCGGCGCGTTATGGCCCGCGGCAATTGCCACCCCACCCCCGATTCGCTATACTACGGGTTTGGACGATGCCGTCCAACTGGGGCTGACTGTAGACGTTGGATCGATCACCCATGCAAATGACTCCTCGCCAGCGATGGCTGGCACTGCTGGATGGCAAACGGGCGGACCGTGTGCCGACGGACTACCAGGCTACCGAAGAGGTAACGCCCCGGCTGTTGGCCGATTTGGGTTGTGCCGACGAGGAGGCGCTGTTCGAGAAGCTGCACGTTGACGCGCGGCGGTTTCCGAGCCTACCTGGAAGCTGCCGCATCATCCCGACGATCCGCGGGCGGACATGTGGGGAATCCGTTACCGTAGCGTCGACTACGGATCGGGCGCGTACGATGAGCCGGAGTACATGCCGCTGGCCGAAGTCGACAGCCCCCAGCGGGTCCACGCCCACCGCTGGCCCAGCCCCGACGATTTCGATTACGAGGCAATCACCCGGTATCTCGACGCCGACGATGGTTTCCGGCCGATCCACGCCGGCCACTACGAGCCGTTTCTGTTGTACGGATACTTGCGTGGGCTGGAGACGGCCTTCGAGGACTTGGCGCTTCGGCCGGAGATTGCCGAGGCCGTGCTGGGGCACATCTTCGACTTCTACATCGAGCATCAGCGGCGTATTTTCGAGGCCGGTGGCGGCCGGATCGACCTGACCTGGGTGGCCGAAGACCTGGGCGCCCAAACCGGCCCCTTGATGAGCCTGCCCATGTATCGCCGCTTCCTCATGCCCAACCAGGTGAAGATGGCCGAACTGGCTCGTTCGTTTGGCGTGCATGTGATGTACCACACCGACGGCGCGGCCCGGGTGTTCCTGCCCGACCTGATCGACAAGGTGGGTATCGAGATACTCAACCCGATCCAGTGGCGCTGCTCCGGCATGGAGCGAGAGCGGTTGGTGGCCGACTTTGGCCAACGGATAATCTTCCACGGCTCGATCGACAACCAGCAGACCCTGGCCTTCGGCACGGTCGACGACGTCCGCCGCGAGGTGCGCGAGAGTGTCGAGATATACGGCTCCGCCCGATGGATATGCGGCCCCTGCCACAACCTTCAACCCGTCAGCCCGACCGAGAACATCGTGGCAATGTACGAGACGATTCACGAATGTGGCGGCTGACGCCACCGCTGATGCATTTGCAATTTAGCGGCCGGGCTTGCCCGGCGTGTCGGGGGCATTGTGGAGCCAACACGCCGGGCAAGTCCGGCCGCTAAAACAAAACAACAAACGAACCAAACAAAAGCGAACCCCATGCACACACTCACCTACAAACCCAATTTGGACGACGTCTTGGAGCGGCTCGGCGCGTTGTACGAGCGGCGGGCGGTCGACCGGGTTTTCGCCTGTTTCGATATCCCCAGCCCGACAATCGACCGCTTCGCCGAGCAGTACAGCGACGGGTTTTGCGACTATCCGGACCTGGCCGATCGGGCGAAGTTCTGGGACGCACTGTTGGCCGAACGGGCCGTGCTGGAAGACGACTCGGTGCCCAGCGCGTATCTGAGCGAGATGGATCAAGGGCTTTACGGCGGCCTGCTCGGCGGCGACGTGCAGTTCATGGCCCATCCGGACGTCGGCTGGATATCCTCGATGGTCGCGCCGCTGCTGTCCGACTGGTCGGAGTTCGACTCGCTCGCGTTCGACGAATCGCACGTCTGGTTCAAGCGATACCTGGAGCAGGTCAAGCTCTTCGCGGAGGCTGCCGAGGGTAAGTTCGGCGTCAGCCATTTCATCTTGATCGACGGGCTGAACTTCTGCTTTGAACTGGTCGGGGCGACCGAAACGTACATGGGCCTGGATGAACGCCCGGAGATGATTAGCCGGGCAATCGAATTCGCCCTGGACCTGAATCTTCGCATACATCAGGCTTTCTTCGAGAACACGCCCTCGTTGCGCGGGGGTACCGCCAGTAATATGGTCCAGTGGATGCCGGGTCGGATCGTTTCGGAAAGCGTCGACCCGTTCCACATGACTTCGCCAAAGTACTTCGAGCGATGGGGGCGCGAGCCCATCGAGCGGCTGATCGGCAACTTCGACGGTGGCGTGTTCCACATCCACGGCAACGGGCGGCACCTGCTGGAGAGCGTCTGCTCGATCGAGAAGGCCAAGGCCATTTTCATGGGCGACGACACGGGGTTTCCCGACTCTTTTGATATTTGCCACGAGCTACGCGGCCGGGCTGGCCAGATGCCGCTGGTCGTGCAGGTCGGGTACGATAAATTCGTCGAAACGCTGGAAAAGCACGAACTGGCCGGTGGGATCCTCTACAAGGTAAGCGGGACCCCCGACGCCGATTCGGCCAACCGTTGCATGGAACGCCTGCGTGAATATCGGGTTTGAGTGGGAACGGGCGACTTTGGACGCACCGCTACTGGCGTCGTCTTGCCGGGCCGGTTATACTCTGCGGCAATACGCGTTCGGTTAATCTGACTGGAGTGATTCAATAATAGCCGCGGGCGGAAGCCAGCGGTTGCCCTGCCGCAAAGCAACCGCCGGCTTCCGCCCGCGGCTATTGTAACCGAGGTGGCAGGTACTAATATAATAGTACTAATATAATAACTGACTACTGACAACTAATAACTGACTACTGACAACTGACTACTCATATCACAGAGGCCGTACATGGACTCCGCCGCCGGCCACTTGAGCGAAGCCGCAATCGAAGCGCTCAGCAAAACCAACTTCACTACCGTCGACTGGGTAATCGTTATCTGCTACCCGTTGATCTCCGTGGTCCTCGGCATCGTGGCAAGCCGATTCATCTCGAACATGAGAGACTTCGTCACGGCCGGTCAATCGCTGGGTACCTGTCTGGGCATTGCTACCCTGACGGGCACCGAACTGGGGCTGATTACGGTCATGTACAGTGCTCAGAAGGGGTTCACCGGTGGTTTTGCCGCCTTCTCCATCGCCCTGGCGGCGGGTATCGCCACTTTTTTCGTGGGTGTGACCGGATTCCTTATCTACCGGTTGCGCGCCATGGGAGTCTATACGATCCCGGAATTCTACCGGCGCCGCTTTGGCCGCAAGACACAGATACTCGGCGGCGTGGTGATGGCCTTCGGCGGCATCCTCAACATGGGATTGTTCCTCAAAGTGGGAGCGATGTTTTTGGTGGGTATAACGGGCCTGGCTAACCAGAGCATCGCCTTTCCAGAAGCTTGGGGGCTGCCGGCGATTCCCGTGCTCAACGCAATCATGGCCTTCCTGCTGGCACTAGTACTGATTTACACCTGCCTGGGCGGCATGCTCTCGGTTGTGCTGGCCGACTACGTGCAGTTCGTCGTGCTATCAATGGGACTACTGCTGACGACCGGATTGGCTATCTTCCACCTGGGTTGGGATCACATATTCACGGTCGTCGAACAGACCATGGGGCCGAAGGGATTCGACCCGACGATCCCCGGCGGCGGGTTTGGCTGGGAGTACATCATTTGGATGGGGTTCCTCGGCCTGATCGGCTGCGCCGTTTGGCCCACCTCGGTCTCCCGGGCGCTGGCCGCCGAGAGTCCGGCGACCGTCAAGAAACAGTTCATGTGGGCGTCGATCTCTTACATGATCCGATTCCTCATCCCGTATTTCTGGGGTATCTGCGCGTTGGTGTTCATCATGGATGGCGACATGCAACTCAAGGAGTTGTTCTTCCCCGCCCCCGGTGGCGCCGAGGCTGTCGACAACCTCTACGCAATGCCGCTGTTCCTCGGCCGGATACTGCCGCCGGTGGTTATCGGTATCATATCCGCCGGGATGATCGCCGCCTTCATGTCTACCCACGATAGCTACCTGCTCTGTTGGAGCACGGTGCTTACGCAGGACGTGGTCGCCCCGCTGTTCGGCGACGACCTGAAGCCCAAAACCCGAATCTGGCTCTCCCGGATGTTCATCGTCCTGATCGGTGTATACGTCTTCTATTGGGGGCTGATGTACGGTGGCGGTGAAGATGTTTGGGACTACATGGCCGTGACGGGCGCTATCTACTTCACCGGTGCGTTGGCGCTATTGGCGGGTGGTTTATACTGGAAACGAGCCAGTTCGACCGGCGCCGTGCTGGCACTTCTATCCGGCTGCTCGGCCGTATTCGGGCTGACGCCGGTGCAGGCCTGGGTCGGCCGCGCGCTGACCGCCATAGGTCACGCCACGGCACTGTTGCCGGTCGATAGAATGATCGACGTGACCACCTCCAGCGCCCGAGTCGGCCTCTTCAGTATAGTTTTCACCATATTTGCAATGGTTGTCGGTTCGCTACTCTTCCCGGACAAACCCAAGCCGGAGCAGGAAGGCGAAGCACCGGCCGATTCACCTCAAACCACGTGAGAAGTGCCATGCCGTTGGAATACTGGATTATCTTGTGGAAGGTCTTTCTCATCGGCGTGGTTTGCCTGTTCGGCGGAATGGCCGTTTGGGTCACCATCGGCGGCGTCTACGACATCAAGCGACTCTTCGCCCGAATCGCCGCCAGCCACGAGGAAGATGCGAAAGCGGAAAGTGGAAAGCGGAAAGCGGAAAGCTGAAAGCTGAAAGCGGAAAGCGGAAAGCCGCCCCGTCCTCGCGGCGGGTGTTGGCGGGGCATCGTAACTCGCGGTGAGGACACCGCGGCTCGGACATGCGGGCCGCAAGCCCTATTAAAACGGCTCTACTGGGATTTTAGCGGCTGATGTGAATGGCGGGATTACATAGGGCCGTTTACGGTCCTTTTCCGCCGTAGGCGGTAGTAGGCCCGACGTTT
>CAZDHN010000161.1:0-10778 GCA_964505115.1 uncultured Planctomycetaceae bacterium | reverse complement strand
CCAATATTCCCCAGTTTACCCAGTCGCCTAACTTTTCATCAGCCCAGTCCGGGGGTGGGCTGATGAAAATGTTCTTCATGTGTGTTTCTTGCTAACCGTGCGTGGCGGCGGCGAGCTTCTTCATAAACAGCGACTCGCCGGGTGTCACTGGCGTAGGAGTCTTTCAATACCAATATTCCCCAGTTTACCCAGTCGCCTAACTTTTCATCAGCCCAGTCCGGGGGATGGGCCCCAACCACGAGGACGCAGGAATACGTTTTGTAGCTGGATTCGCAAGAATTCAGCCCGTGAGCGGGAAGTCCGTCTGAATTCTTGCGAATTCAGCTACCACGAAGTCGCCGGACTATCGAGTATCCGCAAATGCGTTCCTGCCCCCCAACCACGACCACTCCACCGGTGGCAGATGCCCGGATTTCCTGCTATCCTTGGATTGGTTTAGTGTTTGGTTTCCAGAATTGGGAGACTATTCAGTCGTCTGAAGCATTTGACCACGGATTTCACGGATAACACGGATGAAATGATGCCAGCAGCATGATTACGAGATTGCCAACACATCCGTGTTATCCGAGAAATCCGTGGTTTGCTTCAGGTAGCTGAATAGATACAGAATTGGGAGATATCGGAATGGGCGAGTCGAAAGCCCCCTTCCTCAAGCGGGTGGTCCTGCGCAACTACAAGAGCATCAAGCACTGCGACGTAACGCTCGGACCATTGATGTTTCTGGTAGGTCCGAACGGGTCGGGGAAGAGCAATTTTCTGGATGCGATTCGCTTCGTGAGCGATTCACTGCGGACAACCGTGCGGCAGGCGGTTGAAGATCGCGGCGAGGTCCGAGACATCCTGCGAGCTACGCCCGAAGGCAGGGCGGAGGAGTTCTCGATCGAGTTGTCGCTCTCGCTTCCCGACGGTACCGATGCTTCGTATGTCCTTGTCGTGGGTGAAGAGAACGGGAACTTCGTCGTCCGGGAGGAGAAATGCTTGATCCAAGTCGGCGGTCAGCCGCTGGCCGAGTTCCTGGTCCGCGACGGCGATGTAGTCAGTGCCTCGATTACCCCTGCGCCGCGATTCACCGGCCACCAATTGTTCCTGACCACTGTCTCTGGCCACCCCGACTTCACGGAACTACACGTCGCCCTTGCAGGGATGAGGTTCTACAACATCGACCCTAAGACAATAGCCACGGAAGCCTCCGGCGGCAAACCCGCGCGCGAGCTGATGTACCACGGTGGCGGCGCACTGTTCACTGCGCACCAAATCTTCCCCAAGGCAGGAGTTCAAGACGACAGTAGGAAGCATTACCAGGATCGCATAGAGCAGTACTTGGGCGCAATTCTGGGCCAGCCGATTCAGGTGCAACTTAAGACGGACAATGCACGACTGGTAGGCGAAGGCGGCGCACTCTTCTACCGTGGCGAGCCATCGGACGAGCATAATCCCCAACGGTTGTTCTTCAGGTTTCCGGTACTCTCGGGCGAGTACAAACCAGTGTACTTTTGGGCCTCGCAGATGTCCGACGGCACTTTGCGTGCCTTCGGCGTTCTTCTGGCACTCTTTCAGTGTGCCGTGCGGCCCAAGAGCGACCCGATTCTGCTGGTTGGTCTGGAGGAGCCGGAATCGGCGTTGCACCCGGCGGCGGCGGGCGTGTTGTTCGATGCGCTGCGGGAGGCGTCGCACTTCACGCAAGTCCTGGTAACCACTCACAGCGCAGACCTGCTTGACGTCAAGGATGTGGACTCCGAGTCGCTGCTGGTCGTCGAAAGCGTTGGGGGCGAATCGATCATCGCCCAGGCCGACGAGGCAAGCAAGTCGATCATGCGAGATCGCCTCTGTACGGCCGGCGAACTGCTGCGGCAGAATCAGCTCCGCCCGGCCGACCTGCCGTCGGGATCGGTCGGTGTCGGCTCCGATTCGCAATAGCTTCTCGCAAATTCCGGGTGGGCAATGATTCTGAATCTCGGCTGTATCGTCGAAGGCCACGGTGAGGTGGCAGCCGTGCCTCTCTTGCTACGCCGAATTCGGCAGGAATTGAAGCCCGAGTTGGATTTGAGAATACGGAAGCCGCCTTGGCGAGTTCCGCGCACTCAACTTGTCAAACCAGGCGTGCTGGAGAATAAGGTCGAGTTGTTGGCAAGACAGTTGGCCCCGCCACGGTGCATCCTGATCCTTGTCGACGCCGATGACGATTGTCCCAAAGATCTTGGCCCCGCGCTGCTGGAACGAGCCCAAACGGCCCGGCCCGACATCCCCTGCGGCGTCGTGCTGGCCAAACGCGAGTACGAAGCCTGGTTCTTGGCCTCTTTGGAGTCACTGGGGGGGAGGTGTGGACTTCCCCAAGATCTGTCAGAGGTGGACGAGCCAGAGAGCATTCGTGGTGCAAAGGAATTCATCGGAGAAAGGATGGTGGGCAGCCGAAATTACTCACCGACGGCCGACCAGCCCGCACTGACAGCCCTTTTTGACATGCAACTCGCCCGGCAACGATCGGGGTCTTTCGACAAATTATGGCGGGAGTTGGAACGGCTCTTGGGGACGGCACGGGAAAATGCGCCGTAAATCGCGCCCAAATGGATGACATGGACGCACAAGCGCCCTACAATTAAGGATGACCGTCGGAACCGGTCGTCTGGGGTCCGGGGTTGATGCTTCTCTAACCTTGCTACCGGAACCGTGGAAGAGCCGCTGTTTGCTATCTCCTGCACAACTTGTCAGGCCCGGCTGAACGTACGTGACGATTCGGCTATCGGGGCGATACTCACATGTCCGAAGTGCGGCAGCATGGTGCAAGTCGTGCCGCCCGATGGTTGGCGCCCCGAGTCAAAGCCGGAAGCGGAATCGACACCGGATCAAACAGCACGGGCCGACGAGCCGGCTGAAGCAGCAGCGGCGGCGGAACCGACCGAAGTACCGGCCGAGAATCAGCCCTTGGAATCACCGCCGGTCGAATCCGAAGCCGCAACTGCCGAACCCACCCCAACACCACCTCCAGCCCAGCCCATCGACAAGGAACCAACATCAGAGGCTACCGAGCAACCGGAACAAGCCGAGCAGCCCGAGCCGGAGACTGCCGCGGCGGCCGCCTTGGTGCCGGGAATCGGTTGGATGTCGCCGACGGAGATGTTGTGGCGGAAGTGGCTGATGCTGGCCGGCGGTTCGATTGGGGCGGTAGTGGTTATAGCGGGCGTGGTCTCGTTCATTGCCTCGCGTCGCCAGCCGCGGCCGGTTCCTCAAGAAGTCGTCGCGGCGCCAGCCGAGCCGACCACGACCGGGCCGACCGCAACCGACAGCAAACCCGAGCCGGCAGCCGAACTGCCCGACCTCCGCTGGCTGCCCGACGAAACCCGACTCGTATTCAGCCTGCACCTCTCGAAATTGGCCGAAGGTCGAGCGGCCGAGCGGTTGATCGGCGCGGCCGGGCAAGCCTGGGAAGAATCGATCGGCTTGCTGTTGCGCGGCCTGGGGCTGAAGCGTGGCGGTGTCGGCCGGGTGACCTGGGCGTCGACCGATCTGACATCGTGGCCCGACCGGGCCGTGGTCGTCATCCGTCTGCCGGAAGGTCACGACGCCCGAGCCCTGCAGTCGGTCGGCCAACCGGTCGACCTGCAATTGGATGCCACGCCTTGCCGGTGCCTGCCGAACAGCGGCTGGCCACATCCGTTCGCGGTGATCGACCAGCAAACGATCGTCACCGGCCGGGCCGAGTTGCTTCAACTACTAGCCGATCGGAGCGAGCCACGTTTGAAGAGCCGCCCGATCGATCGGCTTTGGAAAGAAATCTCGCCGGGCGCGGACATCGCGGTAGCAATCGACCTGGAGGCCGCGCGTCGGGCCGGTTGGCGCTTGCCCGGCTCGCTGATGGACATCTGGCCGGAAGGCCGCCAGGCGTGGCGGCTCGTCTGGGAAGTGCCGCGGGGGCTTGGCGCGTGCCTGCGACTGGAAGGTGGCGTGCAAGGCAAGCTGGGGTTGGTTTGCGAGGGCAAGACGGCCGCCGAGGAAGTCCGCGCCTCGTTGGAGAAGCTCGTGCCGGCCGCCAAAAACGCCCTGGAGTCGCAAGCAAAGGCCCTTCCCGACAGGCTCCGCGCGGGTCGACTCACGGCGGCGGTTGCCGGCCAATACGAAGAGGTTCTGGCCCAAGGACTGCTCGGGCTGGGAAGTGCCCGGTCGGAGGTTGGCGAAGAAATCGTCTGGCTGCGGACCGGCGTCGACTCAAACATTTCCGCCTTGGCGCTGGCCGCCCTGGACGCCCGACCGGCAATCCGGACCGACTGGTCTGACGCCGCGCAAAGGGCCGACGAGGCGAATCTGACTCGGCTTCTAGCCGGCCTGGAAGGCTACCGTCGGGCGGAAGGCTACTTTCCGGCCGGGGCCGTTGGCGGGGCTCTGCTACCGCCGGAAACCCGTCTGAGCTGGATTGCCACCATGCTACCATACTACGACCATACCGACTGGCACCGGCGGCTCCAGTTCGGCTACACCTGGAACGGCCGACAGAACCGGCCCGTCACCCGGCAACCGCTAACCGAGGTGATTAACCCGACCCTGGGACCAAGCCTGACGGAGGCCGGTTTTTCGGTAACGCATTACGTGGGCGTGGCCGGCGTGGGAGCCGACGCCGGGCGGTTGAAGGTCGACCATCCGCGGGCGGGCGTGTTCGGATTCGGACGTAGAACCCGGCTGGAAGATATCGTCGACGGAGCCAGCAACACGATAGCCATACTGGGCGCCAGTGGCAAACTTGGCGCCTGGGGCGCCGGTGGGCAGCCGACCGTTCGCGCACTGACCACGCCGCCCTACGTCAACGGACCCGACGGGTTCGGCAGCGGTCAGTCCGACGGCATGGCGGCCGGCATGGCCGATGGCTCGGTCCGATTCATCTCCAAGAACGTTGATTCCCGGGTTCTAGAGCAACTGGCCACGATCAACGGTGGCGAGAACGTAACGGTGGCCGTGCTGGATCGGGGAGTCGGCCCTCGAAAATCCACCCCCCTGCCCCGCCCCAAAACGAAGCCGATCGCGCAGAAACCGGCCAAGCCATTACCGGCCGAAGACCCGAACTGCTCGGAGCAAGCGGGCGAGACGGCTGCCCGGCTGGCCGAACGCATCCCGGCAATCGAGTTGAACGAACGCCCGCTGGACGAAGTGGTCCGGCTGTTGGCCACGCTGGGCAACTTGCCGATAACGTTCGACCTGGATGCGATGTCGGAGTTGGGAGTTGGGGTAAATACCCCGGTCAACGTGCGGTTTTCCGAATCCACGCTGGGTGAAATCCTTCATGCGGTGCTGGCCAAGCGGGGGTTGGACTACGTGGTCGAGGCTGGTCAGGTGCTGATTACGGGTCCGGAGGCTTGGCGCCACCAACTCCGTCAGGTCCGATACACGGTCTCCGATCTGGCCGACGGCCAGCCGGCCGAATTGGCCACGATCGTCCAGAGCCTGGTTGCGCCCGATTCCTGGCGCAGCGTGGGCGGGCAGGGCTCGATCCAGCCGGACCGCGATGCACTCGTTGTAACGCAGACCAGCCCGATCCACCATCAAGTGCTCATATTCTGCGAGAAGCTCCGTGTCGCCCGGGGTAAATCACCCAGGAGCCGACTCGATCCGAAACAATTCGAACTGACCACTCGGCTCGATCAGGCCCGAGCCAGTCTCGCCCGGCCGGTGACCGTCAACTTCAACACGCCGACGCCGCTGGTGGAAATCGTCTCGCACCTGGCGGGTGTAAGCGAGACGAATATCCTGGTCAACCGGCTCGCGCTGGCCGGCGCCCGGATCGATCCTCGGGCGGCATGCACTCTGACCGTCGAGCGGCAGCCACTCTCGGCGGCGCTGGACAAGCTGCTTGGGCCGCTTGGCCTTGCGTACCGGGCGGTAAACGCCGACACGCTTGAAGTGACCACTCGCAAGACGGCCGCCGACCGACTCGAGTTGGAGTTCTACCGCGTCGACAAGCTGCTCTCGGGCGACCCGAAGGCCGTGGCGTTATTGGAGCGGGTCAAAGCTCGGGTGGCCGCATCGACCTGGAACGACGCGGGCGGTCCGGGCGTGCTCTACTTCGACAAGCCGTCGGGCTGTCTGATTGTTCTGCAATCGCAACTCGTGCAAGCCGAACTGCAGCGCACACTGTTGCAATGGCAAGCCGAATCGAAACGGCAGCCGAAAGCCCCACTGTAGGTTATTCACGAGTCGGCCAGAGGTGCGTCAGACCACCGTGGCATACTCACCATACGGGCAAAATGCAACTTGATTCTCGCAAAAAATAAGATAGAGTTAAGATGGGCCATGAAAGCCAGGAAGATGGCTTTCGTGGTATCTGCTTATTGATGGGTAACTTTCCTCCCCGATGCGGTTGAGCCGATACTCCAACCCCTGGAGTCGGACGACACCGTCTTTTCAATTCAACTTTTCTTGAGGGAGGCTCGATCCAATGGCTGGCCGATTGACCGGTGCGCGCGCACGCCTGCTGCAATTGCTCGCATTTGCTCTAGCTTTGGTCGTCTGGAGTTCGGCCGTGGCGGCCGAGTCTTCCGATTCGATCGTTCGCGTGGAAGAAGACTGGGAACTGGTGGTCGGAACACCCGACCCGTATACAAACGCGCCACAGATGACCTGTCTGCTTTCACCCAACGCCCACACGGACGGCTACTACGGTGCCTTCGTGCTGAACCACCAGAGTCTGCCCGTGTTCGAGGACGGGGGGCTGCAACTACAGATCTGGGACGGCGAAGTCCCGATGAGCGACAGAAAGTTCCCTGACGGTAACGTCATGAGCCAGACCGGCGAGACCGTTACCTGGACCCAGAGCATGGAGCTTGACAACGGGACCTTGTCTTTCGAGATTCTCTCCGGTAATTCGATGACCTGGGGATCATTCGGAGGACAAGGTTACTTGAAATCCGGCGTGCCGTCGTCACTGGAGAACTTGAACGGCTATGATCCGGCCGTTTCGGCGGAGAATTCGGGCGTGGGTTATGCGGGGAATCGCGTGGACTCGCTGGTGCTGAAGAAGGTTCGCCTCTACACGTCCGACGGGGCCGTGCTGGAGGACACTACGCCTAGGGTTGTTCACACGGCGAATTAACGGCACGATGCCGGACTTTACGGACCAACCGGTCCAGCTCAGGAGGTGCGCGGATGAAACGATACTCCCGTGAAAACCGATCGGGAAACGTGATCGTGCTCACGGCATTCATGATGATCGTACTGCTGGGCTTTTTGGCCTTCGCCGTCGATCTCGGCTACGTCCAGGTCGTCAATACTCAGTTGCAGCGGTCAGCCGATTCGGCCGCTAGCGCGGGAGCTTGGGAGTTGCTCGATCAAATGGCGGCCGACAGTAGTAACGTCGTGGAAGCGTCGCAGTTGACCACGGCCAAGGCTTCGCAGTATGCGACACTCAACGAGGTCGCCCAGACGCCACCGCAACTGGCCGCGGATGACGTGACGATCGGGCACCTCAATAATCCCTCGGATCAGAATGAGGTAATGAGTTTCGCGGTTCCGGCCGCTTACAACGTGGTGCAGGTTCGCGTTCAAAGAACGGAAGCCCAGAACCAGACAGTACCCCTATTCTTCGCCAGGCTCCTTGGGACCGACACCTTCTCGCGCGAAAAGACCGCCACGGCGGCTTTCGTGAATAATTTCGGCGGCTTTCAGATGCCCTCCTCGGGCGAAAATCTGGATATCTTGCCCTTTGCTCTTGATATGGATACCTGGGACGAACTGCTGGTGGGCAACGCCTCGGACAATTGGACTTGGAACGAAGAACTCGAGCAGATCCAGGCCGGACCGGACGGCGTGCTCGAAGTAAACCTCTTTCCGCAAGGAACCGGCTCGCCCGGTAACCGAGGAACGGTCGATATCGGCAACACTAACAACAGCACCAACGACATCCGCCGACAAATCCTCGAAGGCGTCAGCGCCGCCGACCTGGCATATCACGGCGGAGAACTCGCCTTCGACGAGAACGGAGAGTTGAGCCTTAACGGCGACACGGGACTAAGCGCCGGAGTGAAGTTCCAGTTGGAAACAATCAAGGGCCAACCGCGAATGATACCGCTGTTCACCAGCGTTGCCGGACCGGGTAACAACGCCTGGTATACGATTACCGCGTTCACGGGAATCCGGATCATGGAGGTCAAGCTGACCGGGAACATGAACGGCAAACGGGTGATTGTGCAACCGGCCAAGATAATCATGAGCGGCGGCATACCCGCGACCGGCGACCAGAAAAGCTACAACATCTTCTCGCCCGTCTGGCTCGTGCGCTAGCAGGCAATACGGCAACGCCCCCCGTAATAGCGAGACTTCGTGAGGTATACTAAAGTGGACGATGGTTTAATTTGTGGGTAACGTGCTAGCCCGTATTTCTCACCAACATCGTCACGAGAGGTCGTAAGTTCTGTCGTGGCAAGGAGTGCAAGCGATTCATCCGTAGGCGTATTGGTGAATACGTTGAGGATGAATCGTGCCGCACGACGCAGCCACGGCTGGACTTCCGTCCTCGCAGTAGATGGCTGGTGAGAAATGCGGGCTAGAGCCTGCCGGGGCAAAGGAGGTAGGAATGCGTTGTAGTTGCCCGATTTGCGGTAAGAAGGTGGTGCAGGTCAGAAACTTGTGTGGTCCGAACTTCTGTCCACACTGCCACAAGCTATTTAACGCGCCGCTGCCCCAGAAAGTGCCTACTTGGGTCTTCGGTGTTCTGCTGGTGCTTGTGGCCAACCTGCAACTCGGCGTGTGACACGGCCGCGTGGAAACAAAGCCGGGGGGTGAGAATGGGGCAATGTCCGGCAGACTGGCCTTGCCGGCTCTTGCCGCTGTTTTTTGCCCTATATCCGCTTCTATCCGATTTTGCCTCTTGCCTTTCGGCGGGTTTCGTGCAAAATAGAAAGCAGAGGCAGAGTTCAACCCCCGCAGTTGACGATAATAACTAGCATGAGCCGAACACGGGCCACCTATTTCTGGTTTTACTTTTTCCCGCCGGGTCGCGGGGCCGGAGGAGGTCTGCCTGTTTAGCCTCTAACACAAGCGACATTAAGCAAAGCCCCGAGACCCAAGCGGACTCGGGGCTTTTTTTGTTGGTTAACCGTGGAATTACATGGCCACGCGCGGCCAGTTGGGGACTGGTCCATTTTTCGGCCACAACTTAGGAGTCTCGACATGATTGTTGTTATGAAACGTGGTGCCACTCAGGAACAGATCGAACACATGATCCAGCGAGTGGAGGAACTTGGGCTGAAATCGCATCCCATCTACGGCACCGAGCGGACGGTGATCGCCGCGGTGGGCGAGAAACGCGACGAGTATCGCCAATCGCTGGAAAGCGGTCCCGGCGTGGCCGAGGTGGTCTCGATTCTGGCCCCTTACAAGGTCGCCAGCCGGGAGGTTCAACCCGAGTCGACCGTGGTCAGGGTAGGCAGCCTGGCCGTCGGCAACGGCCACATCGGCATGATCGCCGGGCCCTGCTCGGTCGAAAGCGAAGAGCAGACGATGTCGACCGCCCGAGCCGTCAAGGCGGCCGGAGCCACCGCCCTGCGAGGCGGAGCCTTCAAGCCGAGAACCAGCCCCTACAGCTTCCAGGGGCTCAAGGAGGACGGGCTCAAAATCCTCGCCGCCGCTCGCCAGGAGACCGGCCTGGCCGTGGTTACCGAGGTGATTGCGGCCGCCGACGTGCCCCTGGTGGCCAAGTACGCCGATGTATTGCAGATCGGCGCCCGAAACATGCAGAACTACCGCCTGCTGGAAGCGGCCGGCGAGGAGGGCAAGCCGGTGCTGCTCAAACGGGGCGCCAGCGCGACCTTGGACGAACTGCTGCTGGCGGCCGAGTACATTCTTAACGCGGGCAACCCGAACGTGATGCTCTGCGAGCGGGGTATCAGAACCTTCGAGGCCCACACCCGATTCTCGCTCACGCTGGCCTCGGTCCCCTACCTGCACGAGCGGAGCCACTTGCCGGTCGTGGTCGATCCGAGCCACGGCACGGGCCACACCAGTCTGGTGCCCCGCATGGCCGCCGCCGCCATCGCCGCCGGAGCCGACGGCCTGATGATCGAGGTCCACCCCAACCCGGAAACCGCCAAGAGCGACGGCTACCAATCGCTCACTTTCAAGCAGTTCGAGGAGCTAATGACCCTCTGCCGCCGCGTGGCCGCCGCCGTCGACCGCCAAATCGCCGGCAACGAAGTCTGCGTGGGCGGAAACGGTTAAGACCTCGTAGCTGGATTCGCAAGAATTCAGCCCGTATTGGGTAGCCCAGGTTCTCTGAACCTGGGTCGCGCAGCGACGCGAGCTTGTTCGCCCGGGAGTCTGCCCGCTCGGCCTCCCGGGACTTCGCCCCACCGGTTCAAGACCGTTGCCACCCGCGCGCAGCGCACGGCGTTGTCAGGCACGGGGGTGCCTGACCTACTTGGCTGGGCCCCGTCTAATTTCCCCCAACCGACAACATCCGCCCCATACTTGCGACGGAGAGTGCCCCAGGCTATATTGCCGGAAGTAGGTAATGGTGGTGTGGGGTAGTTCGATTCAGGAATGGCCCGTGGAGGGCGCGGTGTTCGCAGGCCGGCCGACCTTCTGGCACGGCATCCCGAAGAGCGCTAGGGAGAAACGGCCTATCACGCCTCAGAAGGCGTGACAACGGATCAACCAACGGCTACGATTGAACTTGCGACAATTCACTGCCTGCGTGTTAGGTCGCAAACTTGCGGTCTACAGGTGATAGGCAGAAACTATATATGCCTCCTCACCAGAATTCGTGGGTGAATTGGGGTTCGGGGAGGTCTCCAAGTTGA
>CAZDHN010000160.1:0-10879 GCA_964505115.1 uncultured Planctomycetaceae bacterium | reverse complement strand
GCCGTCAGCCGGTTGTGCCCCACCACGGCATGCCCCAGACCGAAGCTCACGCCGCCGGGCTTGCGGTTTTTCCAGGCCTGGGCAATGGCCTTGGCGATCCGGGGGGCAGCGAATTCCATGAACCCCACCGGCGACATGACGTCCTCGCCCGGTACCACGCCGAACCACGACCACTCGGCGGGGACCTCCAGCCCGTGTTCGGCAAGCTTCGCCGCCACGTCCAACCCGGTTCGCACACAGGGCGCCTGGTGGGTGTGCGTTGCCATGATCACGATCTTGTCCGTATCGATTTCCGGCTGCGACTCGGAGACCAGGTGCCGGACCCGATCGCTGAGTTCCTCTCGGATCATGCCCAGGTCACAACTGACCATGACCACCATGTCGCCCGAGCCGTCTTCGGCAATGGATTCAAGGACGAGCACCGTGGCCGTGATCGGATCCATGACCCCTTCAGCCACCTTCATGGAGGGCCCCGCCGCCTGGTGAACCGGCAGATCGGGCGTTATGTCGGTCGTGGCCCAGCCAACGCGGAGCGGGCCCGCCTTCGCGGCGTCGCTGGCTGCCAACGCCACCTGCGATGCGGGACCCGCCGCTAGAAGCAACGCAAGCACGGATACCGCGCTCGACAGTGCGACAAGGGCCTTGTTGATAATCCTGGTTCTCATCATTGTGTCCTCCAGTTAGTGGGTCCTGCCAAACGAGCCGCGGAGATTGTCCCCGCGCTTGGTATGCGCCGGGATCATCCCGGCGGCTCGCTGAACTGCTAATTCTTCTGCTTTTCCCAGAGCGAGTCGATCAACTCCAGCGTCCGCTGGCCCAATTGGCGATCGCCTTCCGGGTCGGCCTCGTTGCTTTCGGGGATAGCGCCGTAGGCACCGCGCCCAACCGGCTCCTTCCTGTTTGTCAATCAAGATCCGTCCTTCCGCCAGATTGGCAGCACAATGTGGGAGGGGCGGGCGTCGTCGTGGTGGATGGTATTGTCTGCCTTAAGTGATCTCCTGTCCGTTGGATCTCCGGTATTCCGGTTGATCTCGACAACTGGAAAGTTGCTGCTGCATACAGACACGCCGACGCGATGGCCGGCGAGGAAGCGATTGGCGACCGGCTCCATCTCCACTTCCACCCGGTACACCTTGCCCCGCTCCATGAGTTTCGCGACAGTGAAGCCCTCGCGGTAACGGGCGCGCAAGGTGCCGTCGGAAAGGGGCACGCTGTAGCCGGTCGGGTAGTCGGCGCTTGGCGGGTGGATGTCCAATAGCTTGACGCAGAAGTCGGTGTCCGGCGCGGTCGACGAAACCCACAGCACCATGCGCATCTGGCCGGCGATGGTGAGGTCCTTCTTCAGCGGCGCGGTCTGATACCAGAGCACGTCGGGCCGCGAGGAGATTGGCATTCCCGGCATGCCTCGGCCGGGGACCGTGGGCAGTTCGATCTGGTCGCGGGGGCCCCGTGGCTCCTTGGCCCCCAGAAACTGCCAGGGGTTGCCGGCACTGGGGACCGGATTGCTGGGGTCGTGGGTGTAGGTGGTCGAGGAGTCCTTCGCCGAGGGCGGCTTGGTGGAAAGCTCGCCGTTTGCAGTGAGGTAGAAGTCTGTATCGCCAGCACCCTGGGGAGGCCAGGTCTTGCTCGCCTCCCAACGGCCTCCATGGTTAAGACGTTTATTCGCGGCTTTGTGCCCGTCGCCGCCGCCCATCACGAAGAACTGGACAGGCGGACCGGTATCCGTATCGTCGATGGCTTTGAGCCAGCGATCGAACCACCGCAACTCGAAATGGAGAAAGTCGTCGTAGCTGGTTATCGTGGCGCCTTCGGTGCCGAAATTGACGTCGCCGGCCGAGGCGGTGAAACTGTTGTGCGTCCAGGGACCGACAAGCAGGGCCTGATTCGTCCGCCCCATCTCTACCATGCGCCGATAACCTTCGACGATGCTGCCCGGGTAGTTGTCGAGCCAACCGGTGGCCCAGAGGATGGGTATCTTGGGATACTCCTTGAAGTATTCATCCCTGCCCGATCCGGGATGGCGCCAGTAGTCGTCATAGTCGGTATGCTCGAAGCAGACCCGAATTGCCCAATCTTCATAAGTCGGGGCCAGTTTGAGCGGCGTCTCGCCACGGCGCCACGGGGTCCGTGAAGTCCACTTCATGAAGTTGGGCGTCATCGCCATGTCTCTGAGGGCCTGTTTGGCCCAGGGGTGTCCCTCCACTTCCTTGCTGCTGGCCGCCCGTTCCAAAAACCATTGCAACCTCCTCAGTCGCAGCGCGCCGCCAACATGAGTGCCGTGCCGGTACATGTTGATCGTGCCGTTGTGAGGAATCATGGCGGCCAGGCTGGGCGGTGCCTGGGTAGCCGACGCCAACTGAACCGAGGTCATCGCGGAGGGGCCGTGCGTGCCAACCCGACCGTTGCACAAGGGGTGTCGGGCGAGCCACTCGATGGCGTCGTAGCCGTCCTTCGGCTCCTGTTTATGGTAGCCATAGGTCCCCTCCGAATGGAAACGACCGCGCACGTCCTGGGTGGCCGAAAGGTAGCCGTGCTCGGCGAAGAAGCGGATGATGTGCGGCTTGCCCGTCCCCCACCCCTTACTGTAAGGCGTGCGAAGAAGCACCGCCGGGATGTTCTCCAACGGCTTGCCGTCCTTGGTCGGGATGTACAGGTCCGTCGCCAATCGCGTGCCGTCGCGCATCGGGACCATGACGTTGCGTTCCACGGTGACGTCATAGGTTTGCCGGGCGGCTTCCTCCGCCGCCGGCGCCGCCACCTGCAGGGCGAAAACTCCCAGAATTGCCAGGCGCCAAGAACGCCTCAAGAATACAATCGTTGACATAGTGGTTTCCTCCGAATTCAGTTATTTCTGATCGACGGGTGGCACTGGCTCCGCCAGTGTTTCCGTTGGAAGACGGATAAACTTAGGAGCACTAGCAGAGCCAGTGGCACCCGGCGTGTCTTCCACGTCAACTCTAATCCCCAATCCCTAATCCCCCTGTTTCCACTTGATATCACGCTCTCCGAGTCACAGAAGTCGCACTTCCAACATCGATCACGATCCATCCTTCCGCCAGACCGGCAGCACAATGTGGGAGGGGCGGACAGCGTCGTGGTGCACGGTATTATCTGCTTTGACTGATCTCCTGTCCGTCGGATCCGCGGTATTGCGATTGATCTCGACGACGGGAAAGTTGCTGCTGCATACATACGCCCCGATGCGATGCCCGGCAAGGAAGCGATTGGCGACCGGCTCGAGGTTCACTTCCACCCGGTACACCTTGCCCGGCGCCATGAGCTTCTGGGTGGTGAAGCCCTCGCGGTAGCGGGCGCGCAGGACGCCTTCGGAAAGGGGCATGCTGTAGCCGGTCGGGTAGTCGGCGCTTGGCGGGTGGATGTCCAATAGCTTGACGCAGAAGTCGGTGTCCGGCGCCGTCGACGACACCCAGAGTACCATCCGCAGCTCGCCGGTAATGGTGAGGTCCTTCTCCAGCGGCGCGGTCTGGTACCAGAGCACGTCGGGCCGCGAGGAGATCGGCATCCCCGGCATGCCCCGGCCGGGTATCGTGGGCAGGTCGATCTGGTCGCGGGGGCCCCTTGGCACCGTGATCTTCGTGGAACCCCAAAAGCCCCAGAGGTTGCCGGCGGCAGAAACCGGATTGTCGGGGTCGTGGGTGTAGGTGGTCGAGGAGTTCTTCACCGCCGCCGGCTCGGTCGCAAGCACGCCGTTTGCATTAAGGTAGAAGTTCGTGTCGCGGGTTCCCTCGGGCGGCCAGTTCTTGCGATTCTCCCAATGGCCTCCATGGTTGAGACGCTTGTTCGACCCTTTCTTCCCGTCGCCGCCGCCCATCACGAAGAACTGGGCCGCCGGGCCGGTATCGCTATCCTCGATGCCTTTGAGCCAGCGATCGAACCAACGCAGCTCGAAGTTGAGGAAGTCCTCGTAGCTGGTCACCGTGGCCCCTTTGGTGCCGAAGTTGACGTCGCCGGCCGAGTCGGAAAAACTGTCATGCAGCCAGGGCCCGACAAGCAGGGCTTGATTCGGCCGCCCCATTTCGACTAGCCGCCGGTAACCTTCAACGATGCCGCCGGGGTACGGGTCCAGCCAGCCTGTTACCCACAGGATGGGAATCTTGGGGAAAGCCTCCAAGTGCTCATCTCTGGCCGAGCCGGGATGGCGCCAGTAGTCGTCGTAGTCGACGTGCTCGAAACAGACCTTGAACGTCCAATCCTCATACTTCGGATCCAAGCTCAGCGGCGTTTCGCCACGGCGCCAAGGCAACCGTGAAGCCCACTTCATGAAGTTCGTCTGGTTCGCCATATCGTTGAGGACCTTTGCGGCCCAGGGGCGGCCCTGGGTACCCATGTTCCGGGCCGCCGCGCGGACAAACCAGTGCAGCCGCCCCAGCCTCAACGCGCCGCCAACGTGGCTGTTCTGACGGTAGGTGTTCAAAACGCCGTTGTGAGGAATCATGGTTGCCAGACTGGGAGGCGTCTGGGTGGCCGCGGCCAACTGGGCCGAGCACATATAGGAAGGGCCGTGCGTGCCAACCCGGCCGTTGCACAAGGGATGCCGGGCCAGCCACTCGATGGCGTCGTAGCCGTCCTTCGCCTCCTGCTGGTGCCATACCAGGCTCCCCTCCGACCGGAAACAGCCGCGCACGTCCTGCGTGACCGAAAGGTAGCCGTGCTTGGCGAAGAAGCGGAACATGCCCTTCCCCGTGCCCCAACTGTGCTTGCCGTACGGCGTGCGAAGAAGCACCGCCGGGATGTTCTCCAGCGGCTTGCCGTCCTTGGTCGGGATGTACAGGTCCGTCGCCAGAAGCGTGCCGTCGCGCATCGGCGCCATGACGTTGCGTTTGACGATCACCTCGTAGGTTTGCCGGGCGGCCTTTTCCGCCGCCGGCGCCGCCATCTGCATGGCGAAAACTCCCGCAATTGCCAGACTCCAACAACGCCTCAAGAATACAACCGTTGACATAGTGGCTTTCTCCGAATTCAACTCTGTTTAACCGTTCACGCCGACTTCGCGGAGTAACGCCAGCGGCAACGAATCGCCGCACTCCAAAGACGCGTCACTTCTGCTTCCAAAGCGCGTCAATCAACTGCAGGGTTCGTTCCACCAGTTCCTGGCCGCCCTCGGGGCCAACCTCGTTGCTTTCGGCAGTGGCGCCGTAGGCGCCGCCGGCCACCGAACGTTTCGTGGGAAGGTATCCGTAACACCCGTTGGCAAGCTCGACGGTGAACGTTTGCACCGCCTTGCTGCGTGCCTTGATCCGTATGCCGTAATCGAGGTAAAGCTCGAACGGGCTCGTGGCGATGGCCAGGTCACCGATCCGAACCACGTGGACGGGGACCGACACCTTAACATCTTGCAGTTCGTAGGAAGCTATCACGCGACGACATACCCGCCGCAAGTCCCAGAAGACCGGGGTGATGTCGTTGTACCAGCCCTTCTTCTGCTTTCGCTCCGGTTCCTCCTCGATCTCTTTACGCATCTTCATATATTGGGAGAGCAGTCGGTCGAAATTCTTCCGGGCTCCGTCAAACTGTTTTTTGGTGATGCGCCGTCGGGTCAACTGGACCTGCTCCACACGGTGGGCGAGCAGGGGATTCGAGTCGATGTGATTTTTCATGTAGGGGAGGACGGAAGTGACGGCATCGGCGATCCGCACGGCGATCTCCTCCTGCTGAGTCCGCCCGGTGATCTTCCACATCCGTTCTTCGGCCGCTTTACCCCACAATAGATGCGGCGATTGGTCACCCGCGGCGGCGATCTGCGGCAGGACGTAAAGCGACTTGCCCAACCGCTTGCGCAACTCGTTGCGGGTTTCGTGCCAATAATCGGCGCTGATTAACGTCCCCCCCTCCTTCGCCTGCGCCGAGCAGGCGATGTTGACCACCACGCCGGTCAGCTTGCCGCCGGCGTCGTAGGTGTAAAGAAGCCCGACTGAATGGTCCTCATACCCTTCGATGTGGCTGAAGTCGGCACGATTCGTCTTACCGTACATTGACGACCGCCCACTTTTGTATCTTGCCAGCCGATTGCGCCCGGCCACGGCATGACCCAGGCCGAAGCTCACGCCGCCGGGCTTGCGGTTCTTCAAGGCCTGCTCGACCGCGTCGACAACCCGCTCGGCCACGAACTCGGCGTAGTCCAGCGGCGTCGTCTTGATGCCCAAATCCATGCCCCACCACGTCCACTCGGGAGGCAATTCGATCCCGAGTTCCTTGAGCTTCTTGGCCAGAACGGGCGCCGGTCGACTGTCGGGTGCTCTATGGGTGTGCGTCGCGAAGACAATAAGCTCCTTGGGTTCGATCTCCGGTATCCGCTTGGCCATCTTCTCCAGGATCAATCGCATCACGTCTTCACGGAGAGAACTCACCTCGATGGAGGCCTGGGCGACTAGTTCCACCGTCTTGCCGTCCTTGTCGACTGACTCAAGGACGAGGGCCGTGACGCCGACCGGGGATATCACGCCCGTGGAGATCCTCGCCCGTCTCCCTCCGGACATGACGACGGGCACCTCCGGGGTTATGCTCGCCGAGCCCCAACCGATCAAGAGCTTACCTGCTTCATCTCCCTTCAATGAACTACAGGGAAGAAGAGAAACAACACACAATATCACGGCCGCGACGAGGGCGCGATGTGCTCGTGAAACTTGTCTTGGAAGCGTCATTGGTGTGTCTCCCGTGGGAAGGCTGGTTTTTCCGCGGAGCCGCCCGTTACGTCGAACGGGTAAAACGGCGTAGTGGTGGGATAAACGTGAACGGCAACCGTTCAGGGGATTGACGCCGAAAGTCTTATCCGCGGTATGCGGCTCATTGGTCGCCTTCAACGTCGACTCGACGCCGTCCGGCAGGCTGTTGGTCAGGCGTCCTGTCAAAACGCGTTCCCGGGAATCACGTTGCCGTCGTTGTGGTTGGTGAGGTTTTGGTAGGCGTAGTCGCCGGCGTTGGGGTCCGTGGTGCTGAAAGTGCCGGCGGCCATTTGGGGGTTCGTTTCGATGTTTTCGCTGATGAAATGGACCGACCCGTCGCAGAACAGGAAGTTCGCCCCGCCCGGATGCTGGCTGGCAACCGTGAACCGGGAATACTTGGAGTCGCCGCCGGCATTCGCGGTGGGTGTTCCAACGTAGGGCGAGTTGATGGGCCTGGTCGAATAGAACTTGAAGCTGCAGTTGCTCGTCACCCGGCCGCTCCAGATGCCGCCGATGGAAGTGTCGAACAGCCCGCGTTCCGATACCAGAAACGTATTGCTCAGCCCGTCGGTAATCTCCGCAATCCGCACGCATAACGGCACGTATTTCACACTCGACGGATAACCGAACATCGCGCCGTTGGCCACGTAGTTGGCTGTGGGATAGTTGTCGTAGTACTTGTTCAGCGCATCCCCCGTGTCGGTCGGGCAGCGGTAGATGTCGAGCCGGGTCATGATGGGCGTGCCCTCCGTGGCGGGCGGGATCTCGCCAATAGGATCCAACTCGTCGTACAAGGGCTTCTGCTCAATGAACGGCAGGATGCTGGTGTGCCAGGAGAAACCATTCAAGTTGCGAGGAGACCCGATCGGGAAGCTCTTCAGGGCGTCGTGGTAGCCGTGCATGGCCAGGCCGATCTGCTTCAAGTTGTTGGTGCATTGCATCCGCCTGGCCGCCTCCCGGGCCGCCTGCACCGCCGGCAGCAGCAGGGCAATCAGAATGCCGATGATCGTGATCACCACAAGCAACTCAACGAGCGTAAACCCACCCGACCGCCTTGTCGTTCGAGATCGCATTGGGCGATCGCCTATTTTCAAGTGGGGGAGTTGATTACCGCTGCCCGCAACCGTCCACGCGGGGACTGTCCCCTTCACACCACGCAACCGTCGGGAAAAGCGGCCACAAGTCGCCGCACTCCAAAGGAACGTCACCGCGCGGAACGCCGCCGCCGAGCGAACGCCAGTAGACCCATGGCCCCCAACGCCAGAAGCGCGAGGGTGCTCGGCTCGGGCACCGCTAAGATGCCGAACTGGCTATTGTGATTCAACACGGCCCACACTGCCTCGCCGCCCGTATCGATGCCCCAGGAACCAAGGTGCGCGTCCAAATCGGCGCTGTACGCGGTGGTGAAATCGTTCCACGAACCGGAATACCCCTCGACTATCTCGCTGCCGGCGCCGATATTACCGGCCACCGCGCTGACCCACTGCGTGCCATCGAGCCAGGCCAGATGCAGGCCGCCCTCGGTGGCCGGGCCGACTAGGCTTGCATCGTAGCTCATTTGCAGGACGAAGGGGTTGTTGTCGGCCATGCCGCTCAGTTGCAGCACGTCGCTGACCGCGCGAAGGTACGAGGCCGTATCCTGCGCCTCGCCGTCAGCAAACGTGCGCCAGGCCATGCCAATGTCAAGCGAGCCGCCGCTCTGATTCATGCCGGCCAGCAGTTCGGCCTCCGTGTTGAAGCCGGCCAGCCTGGGCTCGCCGACGATTTGTGAGCCGAGGCCCGCCAGCAAAGCCCCCGCGGCCACCCGCCGCGCGATGTTCGGTTCCGTGCCGTCAAACGTCGTGCCGGCGGAGGCGACCAGCACGTCGGCCGGGCCGTTGTTGGCCAACGAGCCCGTCACTTCCAGCGTGCCGCCGTTGACCGTCGTGGTGCCGGTGTAGGTGTTGGCCGCCGCAAGCGTTAGCGTGCCGAGTCCCGTCTTCACGATGCCGGCCGCGCCGGCCGCGCTGCCACCGTCGGTCTTGCCGTCAGTTACGATGGCATCAGTCCACAAGGAGTCGCCGCCGGCGACGTCGAACGTGCGGTCGACGGGGCTGGCGGTGGTGTTCAACCACACAAACCTCTTGCTGGCTCCCAACGAACCGCTTCTTTGAATGGTCGAGGTCCCGGTCGCGCTGACGTCGCCGCCGAGAATCAACACGGATCCGGCGGCTGAACTCGAATTCATATTCATGACGATTCGACTGTTGTTGAGTGTCAGGCCGCCAGAGCCCACCAAAAGTGGAGTTACGACGCCGCTGGTATTGCTGCCGTAAAGAGTGAAGCTATTGTTGGAACTGTAGGTTCCCGAGGTCAGATTTGTGAGCGTCAAGCCACCGAAGCTGAGTGCGGAGCCGCTATTGATGACAACCATGGTGTTTCCGCTTCCGCCGGTGAAATCGCCCTCCCCGGTGATCGTCCACGAGGAACCGCCACCGGTCAGGAAAGCGCCGCCCGTGGCTGTTAGAGTACCAAGCGTTTCCGTATGATTGCTTCGCCTTCCGGTCGGTCCTCGCGAAGTCGAGTTCAAGTTTCCGGCGCTCATGGTCACGTTGGCCGTGTCGGCAATCTGCTCGTCTTGGTTGAACGTCACGTTGCCGCTGATGACCACGTCGCCCGGCAGGGCGGGACCGCTGCTGCGATCGAGCATAAGCGTTCCCTCGCTGACGAACGTCGGACCGGTGTAGGTGTTGTTGCCGGAGAGCGTGAGGGTTTTGGTGCCCGACTTGGTGAGGCTTCCGCCGCTGCCGGAAATATTGCCGGCGAAGGTGGTGTCGGTGTTGGCGCCGCCGACGTTGAGGTTCTTGTCGCCCAGCAGGATGGACGATCCGGCGACCCCGGCCAGCGCGCCGATGCCCTGGCTGCCGGCCGCCATGCCCGAGACATCCAACACGGCCATGCCGCCGGAGAGGTCGAGGGCGCCGGCGCCGGCGTCCAGCGTTCCTAGAACAGTCGCGTTGCCGCCGTTGCCGACAGTCAGCGTACCCAGAACGGTCATGTTGGCGCCGTTGCCGATCGAAAGCGTGCCGGCCGGGAGGATCGTGAACTCGTCGCCCGCGCTGACTTGCACGGTCACGCTGTCGTCGATGAGCACGGCGTGGGCCTTGCCCTGGTCGGGCAGCGCATAGTAGCCGTTGGCAAGCCAGTCGGCCACGGCATCCAGTTGATAGCGCACCACCACGACCCCGGACCCGCCGTTGCCACCGGGAGAAGCTGTGCCACCGTTGGCTGCACCACCACCGCCGCCGCCGCCAGTGTTTGCCTGCCCATTACCGCCAGACGATGGGTTGGGGGTGCTTCTTATTGCTCCATCACCTCCTCCATGGTTGCCGAGGCCCGCGGAAACTTTACTACTAGCGCCGCCGCCGCCACCGCCCGCGTAATCAACTGCCGAGCCGGTGATGGTGATGGATGAAAGAATCCCATCACCGCCAGCGCCAGACTTGGTTGTTGAACCATTTTCGCCAGCACTTCCCGCGCCGCCGCCACCACCACCGCCATACGTATTTGTATTACCGCCACCATGGCCCAACCCGTCTGATGGTGATGGTAATGTAGGCTGCAACCCTGCGCCCCCGTAATTCGATACAGTGCTATAAGCACCTGCGCCACCCCCGGAACCACCGGGTAGCCCATGACGACGTAGATCTCCTGGATCAGTATAACTTGCACCGCCGCCGCCGCCGCCGAGCGCCGTCAGACCAAATGCCGTGGAGTTGGCACCGTTGGAACCATCCGTTACATGCGTAGTCGCCCCGTCGCCGCCCGCGCCGACTACGATGGAATACGGGCCTGTTAGTGTCGTAAGGTCGATCGGTCCCGCTCCGCTATTGTTTACCTCGCCTGTGACATATTTGAGCAAACCGCCCGCGCCGCCCGCGCCTACGCCAGTTGAACTGTTGTTTTGTAGGCAGCCGCCGCCGCCGCCGCCAGCCACGATCAGGTACTCGACCCCCGTTACGCCGCCCGGCGGGGTGAAAGCGGCGCCAATGCCCACCGTGGTGTATTTGTGGATGACGTAACTCTCTCCCGCAATAACACGGAAGATCACTTCATCGGCGCTGCGTGGATCCTGTGCTTGCACCTGACCCGTGCTGGCCGTAAGCACGAATGCCAGAACAAGAACCGTTGCGATAGACGTGCGACACATGATAAAC
>CAZDHN010000159.1:0-10890 GCA_964505115.1 uncultured Planctomycetaceae bacterium | reverse complement strand
TTGTATAGGGCCGGATCGAACTCCAACTGCAATTCCGTGCCTACGTTGCGAGAAATCTCTTTCGCCGGCCGCTCCGACAGGTACGATTGCAATTCCTGCACGACGACAACGAAGCTGGGGTTGTTCCGGGCCCAGTTGTTCCAGACCGGGGCGGCGGTCGTCAGGAAAGCCACCACGCGACCCTCGCCAAAACGATGCTCGACGGCCAAGGGGTCGCCGTTGCGAAGTTGGGCAATCACGCGAGTCGTCGAGTCGGGGTCGGGCTTCCAACGATCGACCGTGCCAAAGTATCGCTCGATCATCACCGTTGAAATGAAGCTGTTACGCTTGCCGGCAAAGATGCGGAAAATCGGATGCTCGGCAACCTGCATGTCGGGCGCCCGTTCCAGGCGATCGATCAGCAGTTCCGTCTGACCCGTCATCGGCAACGGGAAGAGTCCTTTGCCGTCCTTGTACAATTGTTCGGTGATGAATTTTGCCCGGCATTGCTCGCCCATGAAGACCGCCAGCCCGCCGCCCGCCGCAACGTACTGCTCCAGGGCCTCGATCGCCGAAGCGTCTAAGTGGTCGACGTTCGCCAGGTAGATGACCTGAAACTCATCGAGCGGGTTGACGCTCAGGTAGCGCGGTGTCTCGATTCGCGGATTGACGCCCGTTCTGATCGATCCGCCTGGCGCCAGAGCGGCGGCGAGAAAACGAGCGTCCTTGGCGTCGGCGCCGCCGTCGATCAGCAGAGTGGGCACCTCCAGCGGGAAGTCGATCACCGCGTAACGGAAGTTGTCGGCCGCCACGGTATCGCTCTCCAGCCGGGCGGCTATGCGGTGCTGGCCGGCCGTGGGGAAATTCACCTGGAACCGCTCCTTGGCCGACCGGCCGGGCGGGATCTCGGCAATCGTCACCGCCGGCCGCGCGTTGCCGTCCGCCTCGAGCAGGACGGAAACGTCCTTGACCGGCACGGTGCCGAAATTCTTCACGCTCACTTCCACGAAGAGATGAACTCCGGCCGCCCGAGTGCCGGGCATCGGCGTAAGCGAAGTGATGGCCAGGTTAGGCCTGGCCGCTTCGACGCAGTTGATCAGGTGCAGCTTCACGCCCGAGTCGGCCAGATGCTTTAGCCGCTTGGCAAGATCGTCGGCCTCCTCCCACTGTCGAGCGCGATAGTCGGAGATCAGATAGACGATTCGGTGCTCGCTGTCGGCGCTGCCCAGCAGTTGCTCGATGGCTTCCAGCGCCCGACTGGGTCCGACCGGCGTTTCGGAGGCGGCCAGCGGGCCGACCGTATCGTGCAGCAGGTTGACGAAGTCGGTCCCGACCGGCTCTTCCAGCAGGTCGGGCAAGGTGCCGCGCGCGGTACGGCCGGCCTGCGAGAATCGCAATAGGGTTACGGTTTGCGGCTGCACCTGTCGGGCGGCCTCGGCGCCGATCCGTTCGATGACTTCCTTGGCTTCCTCGAAGGCGGCCGTATCGCCCCAGCGGTCCGACATCGAGAAGCTATCGTCGAGCAGGAGGATGTGATGTGTCTTGCTGCCGCCGAAGAGTTCACCCAAGTGGCTGCGCAACAGCGGCTGCGCCACGATCAGCACAATGGTGGCAATGGCCGCCATCCGCATCAGCAGCAGCAGAAGCTGCTTGAAAATGATCCAGGTGCGATTCTTCCGTTGGCTGGCCAGCAGGAACTCCATGGCAGCCCAATCCACGCGCCGGTGGCGCAGCATGTTGATCAGGTGGATCAACACGGGCACGCCGACGATCAGCATTCCGCCAAGCAGGGCTGAATGGACAAATGTTGGCATTGGTAGTGGGGTAGTTGATGGTTGATAGTTGATAGTTTTCAGATTGTGAGGACGAGCGGCATTCCTCGCGTCAAATCCCTAATCCCTCGTCCCTTGTCCCTTGTCTCTCGTCCCTGGTTCCTGGCCCCTAACCCCTGACCCCTAGTTCTTCTGGTGTCTTCCCAGACGGTTGCTGAGGTAGGCGCTCAGGGCGGCGTCCAAGGGCTGGCTGGTTCGTATCAGGGCGTAGTCGACTCCGTGGCTGACACAGCCGTGCCGGACCTCTTCCAGGTAATCTCCCAAGGCGGAAAGGTATCCGTCACGAAGCGCTCGGGGATTGCAGCTTAGATGTTGCGGCAGTTCCAAACCTTCGAATCGGGTAGGCCCGCTGAAGGGGAAATCGAGTTCGTCGTCGTCCATGACGTGAAAGACCATTATGTCGTGGCCGCGGCTGCGCAACAGCTTCAGCCCGCGAAACAGCCCCTCGCGCTCGGCCAGAAGGTCGGAGACGATAACCATCAGCCCGCGTCTGGGATAGCTTTCGGCCGCCTTCTGGAGGATTTGGTAGAGGTCGGTCTTCTCTTTCGGCTCGCTGACGTCGAGTGCCTGAACGATTGCGTCGATGTGGTTGCGCCGGGTCCGTTGGGGCACGATCATCCGCTCGCTCTCGTCGAAGGACATGCAGCCGACGGCGTCCTGCTGCCGGAGGATCAAATAGCCCAGGCAGGCCGCGATGGTACAAGCGTATTCGTACTTGTTCATCGCGCCGCTGCCGTAGCGCATGCTGTTGGAAACGTCGACCAGCAGGCTGCCGCGGAGGTTGGTATCCTCCTCGTACTGCTTGACGTAGTATCGATCCTGCTTGGCCCAGACTTTCCAGTCGACGTCGCGCAGGTCGTCGCCCCAGGCGTACTCGCGATGCTGGAGGAACTCTACCGACTGGCCGAAGTACGGGCTGCGGTGCATGCCGGAGAGGAAGCCCTCGACAACGTGCCGCGCGCGAACCGCCAGCCGCGAGATCCGCTTGATCGCTTCAGGATGCAAAAATCTTTTGGAATCGGGCATCGCTTGTCAATTCGTCTTCTTTAGTGGGAGTAACCATCTTGATCGCTTCAGGATGCAAAGATCTTCTGGAATCGGGTGTCGCTCGTCAGTTCATCTTCTTTCGTGGGCGTGACCAAGACGATACGGTCGATCAGATCGTCGGCCGTGACGCCTTCGCTCTGGGCGGTAAAACTCAGTACCAGCCGGTGTCGCAGGATGGGCTTCGCCAGGGCCTGGATGTCGCCGCAGGTAACGTGCGTGCGGCCTTCCAACAGCGCCCGGGCCTTCGCCCCGACAACCATGAACTGCACGGCACGAGGACCGGCACCCCAGCCGATTTGATCGGCGACAAAGTCGGGCACACCCGGCTCGCCAACCCGCGTTTGCCGAACCAGCGACAAGGCGTAGCGAATCACGTGATCGGTAACCGGAACCTCGCGGACGATGCGTTGCAGTTCGATGATCTCCTCGGCCTGGAGCACCGGCTCGATCGAGTCGCTGACGGTCGTGGTGGTGCGTCGGGCGATCTCGAACTCCTCGTCGAAGTTGGGATACTTGACGAATACCTTGAACATGAAGCGGTCCTGTTGAGCCTCGGGCAGTGGGTAGGTGCCTTCCTGCTCGATCGGGTTCTGCGTGGCCAGCACGAAGAACGGCTCGGCCAAGGCGTGCCGTACCCGACCCACCGTGGTCTGTCGCTCCTGCATGGCTTCCAGCAGCGCGGCCTGGGTTTTGGGCGGCGTTCGGTTGATCTCGTCGGCCAGGATCACGTTGGCGAAAATAGGCCCTTCCAGGAAGCGGAACTCCCGGCTCCCCGTGCTTCGATTCTCCTCGATGATCTCCGTGCCGGTAATGTCGGCCGGCATCAGGTCGGGCGTGAACTGAATCCGGCTGAAGGAGAGATTCAAGGCCCGGCTGAGCGTGCTGATCATCAGCGTTTTAGCCAGGCCGGGTACGCCCTCCAGGAGGCAGTGTCCTCGGCTGAACAGTGAAATCAACAATTCGTCGATTACTTCCGTCTGGCCGACAATCACTTGCGATAGTTGGTCGACAATCTTCTGCCGAGCGTCGCCGAGTTTCTCGACGGCAGCGGCGTCTTGTGCGGTTAATCCTTCTTCTGACATTGTGTCTCCAAAGCTGAAAGTTGAGAGTTGAAGGTTGAAGGCTGGAACAGGGTGCCACTGCTGGCTTGTCCAGCAGTGTCTTGCGGGCTTATGCTTCGCACTGCCGGACAAGCCAGCAGTGGCACCCAAATCGTGACTTCCGCCTTCCGCCTCCGATTTGCTAACGTTGATAAATCGGCAACGTGCCGTTTTCCAGTTGCAGGATGGTTAAGTTGATGGCCGTGGTGTATACACCGCCGATGTACCCTTGGTTCCAGGAGCCGTCCGGGGTGGCTTCCGAGACAATTCGGGCGTAAAGCTTGTCGCGATACTCCTTCCACTCTTTACCGCCCTGACGGTAGCAGACCTGGGAGTAGTAGTAATGTGCGTAGTGCCAGTGACCGAAGCCACGGCCCGATATGTTGTTCAGATTCTTCTTGCAGAAAGCGAGTACCTTGGGTACGTAATCGCTGTCGTAGTCGCCGGCGTTGTAGAGGCAGGCGATGGCAGCCGCCGTAATGGCCGGCCGGCCGCTGCCGCCGCGAATGTTGTAAGAAACTCCGCCGTTGGGTTGGGTACACTTGTGGATGTAGCCGATCGCCTTGTCGATGATCTCGTTGGGCACCGGGATGCCGGCGTTGCGGCAGCCGCGCAGCCCCTGCACTTGCGTGATCGTCGTCGAGCCCTCGTCGAAGCCGTTGCCGTCCTTCGCGCTGACGTATCCCCAACCGCCCCCTTTGGTTTGGGCGCGGCCGGTGAAGACGACGGCGCGGGTAAGCACGTCGACCAACTCCTCGCGGCGGTCGGCGTCCTCTTCTTCACCCAACACCTGCGAGAGGAAGAGCATGCCGAACCCGTGTCCGTAGGTGTAGCGGTCGTCGCCAGTCGGATCGCCGATCAGGCCGTTCGAGCGGCTTCGGCTGGTCAGGTAGTCGACCGCGCGGCGGATATGCGTGGCGTATTTTCCCTGATTGGCGGTCGACCCTTCGCACAACAGAGCCATGCCGGCCATGCCGGTCATTGCCGTGGGATAGCGCCCGTCGTTGGCCACCCAGTGACCCATTCGCGATTGCCGACTGGCCAACCACTCCAGCCCGCGAGCGGTCACGCGGCGGACATCCGGGTTGTTCGGCCCGGCCGGCGCCGGTGTCTGGTGCAGCCAGCAAATGGCGGCGGCCAGCAGCGTCGGCAATAGCATATATCTAACGGTCATCCTTTTTCTCCTTGATGGGCTTTTCCACGGCCGGCTTCTCCACGACCACCTTTTTTACGACGGGCTTCTCCACGGCGGGCGGCTCAGCTTCTGCCCCCTTGGCTTTATCCGCCGGGCCGATCCCGCCAATCCCCTTCATCAGGGCCTTTAGCAGGGCGCCCGTTGTCTTTGGCAGCTTGTGCTTCGCGGCGGCCGCAGCCTTCTTGGCGGCAGCTTCCGCCTTCGCCTTCTTCACTTCGGCAAGCGATGGCAGCGGCTTGTCGGTGAAGGTCATCTTGACCGTGTTCCGCTGGAGAGCCAGCGTTACGGTCTTCTTCACCGGGTCGCCGCTAAGCTCGAAGACGCTGGTCGAGTTCGGGATTTCCTCGCTGTAGGCCGTCCGGCCGTTACGCTTGTCGATACACAAGATCGACACCCTGTTACGTCGGGTGCCCTTGGCGTTCCGGTCGTACAGCCGGCAGGCAAAAGTAACGATCGGCAACTGCTCGGCTTGCGTTAGCGGCAGTTGTTGATTTTCGATGTCGACCGGCTCCGGCCAGAGTTTCTTGCCCTGGCGGTCGAAAGCGTACGCGCGGCCGCGTATGATCGGCCTGGACAACACGCGCGGAATCGCGTTGGGCTGCACCATTCCCGGCGGGGTCTCCGGCCGGCTGTGCGTAACGAAAATGTACTGATCGCCCAAGGGAAGCAGGAAAAGTTCCGTCAGCGGATTCTCCGGCTCGAGCTTGGTGTCGACGATCGTCCGGCCGTCGGGCAGCCCGAAAATGAGCACGTGCCCGTCGGGTTCCATTACGGCGACGGCCTCCTCTTCGGCCACCCAGATTTTCGCCTCGGGTGAGAACTTGCGCGGTTTCCAAAGCGACTTCTGCTCCCAGGGGTCGAACAGATCGAGCACATACTGGTTATCTTCGAGTTGCCAGATTAGGATGTTTCGGCCAAAGGTCGCCTTGCGGAATTGCGGCGAGGGCATCTTCCGCTTACCCAACAGTTTGCCGTCGGTCGCCCGAAGTACCAGTGCCTCGGTCCCGTCCGGTGGTGCCGCCAGCACGTACTGATCGTCGCCCATCAGGGCGCTTCCCCGCGGCACGTCGCGGCGCAACCAGAGCACGTCGCCGGTAAGCGGATCGGCGGCCACGCAACTGCGGAAGCGCCAATAGCAGGCATAGCGGTCGGTAACGACCCCCAGCGAGCCCATCGTGGTGCCGAAGGAACGCATCATATGGAAGCCCATCATCCCGAAGGGCATGTTATTGATCGCCGCAATGCGGAACGGCGGTGTTTTGGCTTGCGCGAATACCGGTTCCACCAAGTCCTGCGACCAGAGCCGCTTGGGAGAGTCGGCGTGAAGCGTGTCGACCGCAATGACTTTGTAGCCCATCGAGAGCAGCAATAGGTGTCCGCGAGCGCTTACGCGCGACCAATTCTGATTATAGGGAAAACCATGCCTATTGTTCGGTTCCGCCAGAGCGACTTCCCAAGTCTTGTTCCCAAACCCGTCGCGGCCCACGGCCATCCGGCGGCTTTGGTCGTATGCTATTCGTTTGCCGGTGAAGAAGGGGCGTCGGGTTCCCTGGTAGCCGAGACTGAAGCTGCCGCGGTTATGAGACCGCTGAGCACTCTTCGTCTCCTTCTTCACTTCGACAAGGCCGATGGGCCAGGACGTGGTCGGCCCGGACGTGGTCGACTCGAGCCATTTGGCGACGGGATCATCGTCGGGCAGGGCGTCGACAAGCTGCCGGCCCGTCTTGTCGCCGGGGCATGTCACGTCGGCCAATTCGTCGCGCAACCGCTTGTAGCAAACGGCCGCGTCCTCCGGAAGCCCCGCCTCTCGCAACATTGCGGCCAACTCGGCCACGGCGGCGGCAACCCGCGGCGGTTGGGACGAACGTTCCATCTCGCGCAACACGAATTCCGCTTCCAGTAGCCGGTCGGCCTGTTTCAGGCGGCGAACCAGATGCTGTTGGGCCTCGTAGGCGGTCGCGTGGTTGGCAAAGTAATCGATGAAACGCCGGAGCGGCTCCGGCTTGCCGGCCTCGACGGCCACGTCGAGCCGGGCTTCAAGCGACTTGTCGATTTGAGCCTTGACCTCAGCCGGCGCCGCCGCGTAAAGGCCCGCCAATTGGCCTTGGATCCGCCGGTCCCAACGAACCGAAAGCGATCGGTCAACTCGCTCCAGGCGATGGTGGTCCTGATCCAGATCGATCAACTTCATGTAGCTGTCCAAGGCCGCCTGCCACTCGCCCGACGCTTGCAGGCCCGCGGCCATCAGTTGCAGATACTTGGCCTTTTGTTCCGGCTTGTCGATGAGCCGTTCGATTTCAGCCACGTTTGCGCGGGCGGTTTTGAAATCCTTTTCCAGACCTTCCAGCAAGGCCAGCCGCAGCAACTCATGTGTTTTGGGTTCTTGCGCCAGCTTGTAGGAACGGCGGAAGGAGTCGATCGCCTCGGATCGCTTGCCCGAATCCAGGAGGATTTCACCGTGCAGTGTCAGGGCGTCGGTATCGTCGGGGTGCTCTTTGAGGGTTTTTTCGATTTCCTTCCTCAGCGCGTCCAATTGATGGAAGGCTTCAATGCCGCCGCTGCCTTGCGAAATAACGTTACCCCGGTAACAGACCAGATTGCCCGGCACGTTGCCGTCGCGCGACCTGGAAGTGCCGACCGGCGTTCCCTTGGCCAGATCGATTTTGAGCACCTCGGCCGTGCTCAGCGGCAGGAAGTAATGGCCGTCGGCGAGAAAACCTCGCCCGCTCGGCACGGCGTCTTCCGGGAGTTCAACCGCGCGGCCGTCCCAGGCCGGGGTACCGTCGGAGATTTTCAATGCGTGGACTTTCGCACGGCCTATCAGAACCACGTTGTCTTCGTATACACAAGCCACGTAGAGTTCGTCTTCCCGCTTGTATCGCCAGGCCTGCTCGCCATCGAGCAGTGCAAGGCAGTGCAAGTAGTCGGACTCGACGGGCGTAACCAGAACATGGCCGTCGGCCAGAATGGCGTTGGCGTCGAACCAGCGATTCGCCGTGGTCGGGTTCTGCAGGATTCCGATTTGCATGCGGGCGCGTGGATGTTGCCGGAACTTCGTGCCTCGGGCGTAGCGATATCCCCACAATAGCGAGCGGGTTGCCATCTCCACGCCGACAACGGCGCCGTTCGTGGTCGGGCAGACCAGAACGCCGTCGGCATAAGAGGGCGATACGCCGGCATAACGCCTAAGCGGCGACCGCAGGATGTCGCGCTCCACGATGTTAAGCTGCTGCGACCAGACGGTATTCCCGGACTTGGCGTCCAGCGCCACCAGCCGTATTTCACCCTTGACCTCGGCCAGAATATAGAGTCGTCCCATCAAAGGCAGCGGAGGCCCGAGGAAGAACGTGCCGGCATGTGGCAGGTCGAACTCGTCGCCCGACCCGCCCAAGTGCCAAATCAGCTTGCCAGTGCGAATGTCGTGGGCCGCCAGCCGGTTGTGCGTCTTGGGCCAATTGGGATTCGCCTGGCGGCGGCCGTTGATGATGATGTGCCGGGAGTTGCGCGAGGCCAGGTTGAGGCCAAGGTCTTCGATGCTGAAGACAAGCCGTCCGTCGCTGGTCATCGTACCGTAGGTGGCATCTTCCCATACGCGCTGACTGAGCCCCATCGCCAATTGCGAATAGCCCTGGCTGACGTTCCGACCCGGCGTCGGCACCAGCTTGCTCGGCAGTTCGTCGGCCGGCACTTCCCAAAGCCGCTTGCCGGTCGTGAAGTCAAGCGCCAGCAGGTTTCGGGCAGTGCGCATCAGCACGACGTTGTCGACCGCCAAGGGCTGTAGCCCGGGCATTACGGGAACACCCTGTTCCTTGAATATCCGGTCGAGATATTCGATGATGCCTTGCACCAACGGATGGTCGGTCGTGGGGATCTGCCAGCGCATGTTCATCAGCGGGGCACTACCCGCGCTCGATGAGTTTCGCGAAGCATTGCCGCGGGCCATCGTCCATTGATCCGGCTGGGCGGGCGAGGCTTCTGCCTGCGGACCGATCGCGGCGGCAAGCCATTGCAGCAGTTCGTCCGACTTGCCGGGCAAGGGGATGTCCTTGCCGGCAATTTGTACGGCGCCGTTCGGGTTGCGGGCGGCCAAGAGCGTAAGAACCTCTTGCGCGCGGTCCGGCATGCCCGACCGTAGCCAGCAAGTGGCAATCGCCAACGAGAGGGCCGGATCGAACGCATCGGGCGAGCCGGGTACGTCTTGCAGCCGGCCGAGTGTAAGTGCCCCGGCCAGCGGACGCGCATGATCGAGATGATAGAGTCCCAGGAGGAAGGTTGCCTCGTGGCCGGCCTGCGTGTGGAAGAAGCGTCGGGAGACTTCGGCCAAACGAGTCGCGTCGCCCTCGGTCGTTGCCTCTTCGAGCATCCGCCTTGCCCGAGCGCCGTACTGAAGTTCGTAGAACTCCCGGCCGCGGCGAGGCATCTGGCCGATCAATCGCTGTGCTTCGGCCTTCAGGCTGCGATGCAGCGGCGCGTTTCGGTCGGGTTGGAAGAAGTAGTCTTCGGGTCCTTCCAGGATCGCCCCAAGGCAACGCACCGCCTCGGCGTGGCGACCGGTTTTGAGCAACTCGCGGGCCTTGGAGAGCAGCTTCAGAGCGCTGCGCTCGGCCGGCAAGAAGACGTTCTCCAGAGGCTCTTCTTCCGGCTTGGATTCGCCAGTAGCGGGAGCCGCTACTGCAATAACCTGGCCGCCGGCATTGAGTGGTCCGACGGGGGCGCGCGCAGAAATCGCCCACAGCGCCAGTACCACCAGCGCCGGCGTAAATCCCAGGAGACCTCTTTTCCCAGGCGCCTTCATACCTCCTCCGTTTCCGTCGACTGGCCGTTCCAAGGCCGGCATGCCGCCCGTTTGCGACGCAACGTCCATAATACCATGAAAACCCCATGCTTACGACCAGCAATTCCGCGAAATCGCGTTTACTGACAGCCTCCAAGGCGATCAACAGTTAGCGCATATCACGAGCGAGTATGGCCTGAGCCGATGGTTAGTAGCCTGCTGGGCCAAGAAAGTTCCCTCTCATGGACGTGCCCATCGCGAGAAGTCTGCCCGGGGTGCGCCGTAAACTGCTGCATTATTGCAGTATCTTAGGGGGGCAACCGTTTTCT
Organism: uncultured Planctomycetaceae bacterium; assembly: GCA_964505115.1. Lineage (GTDB taxonomy): Bacteria > Planctomycetota > Planctomycetia > Pirellulales > Thermoguttaceae > CAZDHN01. The sequence continues at coordinate 634 of CAZDHN010000159.1, read as the reverse complement.
GGCAAGAAGGCACTTTGGGGCAGTGGCTCCACGCTGCACCCCAACGGCGGGGCGGGATGGTGCTAATCTCGTTTCTCGAAGCGGCTCTTAGTGTAGTAATTCGTTTATTTTACTGCTTTATCGAGGACGGTTTGAGCGAGGCGGGTTTTCACGAGGATGCCCCTTGGGACATATTTCTCCCGCGGATAATTAAACCCCGTAACCGCTCCAAAGTTCCGTCAACCGGAAAGAACCATGGTAGTGAGTAGTTGATAGTGGTTAGTTAGTTGATAGTGCGTAGGGCGGCAGGGCCGCCAACCAAACCGGTGCTACCGCACCCAGGCGAGAACCCGCTCCCGTTGGTCGCTGAACTTCGTCAAACTGGTCGTCATAGGAGCCCTCGATCGGAAGTGAAAGTGTGGAACTCGTCTACATAAAGGCATATTGACCTTAGCTTCCTCTTGCTAGTTCAGTCCTTAAACGCTTAAGAGTCAGCAGCATTTGACGAAAACAGGAACAAGAACTGATCGCCATCTTGACCTCGCTGGTGTATTAAGACCACCTCGCACGCGGGAGGGCCTCGTCAAAGACTGACCGGGCTAGCCCGGATTATTCATCGCGCTGTCAGGTGGGGCGGGTGTTGGGTGGATTATGG
>CAZDHN010000158.1:0-10893 GCA_964505115.1 uncultured Planctomycetaceae bacterium | reverse complement strand
ATGCCTACCGGCGGATGGTCAAGGCCCTAAGCGCTCGGGTGATCGAGTTGCCGGTGGCGGCCCAACTCAGCCGGCATGTGGGCGATCTGCGGATAACGCTCAGCGAGTTGCACGGTTTGCGGGCTCGCGCGTTTCCCAATGCCGAGACGGACGAAGTGCCGCTTCGGGTCCGAATGGTCCGCGACCAGTTTGGCGAGGGGTTGGATCAGGCCGAAGAAACGCTTGCGCGGTATCGGGCGCATCTGGAGCACAAGCGAACGGCCGGCTCGCGGATGGCCGACAACCAGCGCGAGTGGGAAACGGTCGGCAAAATCGAGGCCAGTCTCGCCCGGGTGCATGAAGCCAATCGCGACGAGGACTGGATGCTGGACGACGTGCGGGTCGACCGGCTCAACACGGAGTTGGCCATTCTCGAGTTGCTTGCCGCCGAGTTACCCAGCCACTTGCACGGCCGGCTGGCCGGCTTCGCCACCGAGGTTCGCAACCAGTACCGCACGCTGATCGTGGGCACCTGGCTGGCCAGCATTTCGGCCGCCTTGGTGCTGGCGCTGTCTCTAAAGCTCGTCAACGGCTGGGTCTACCGCCCCTTGCAGGAGTTGATTGCCGGTTCGCGCAAGGTTGCGGCCGGGCAGTTCAACCACCGGATCCATCTCGACGGCGACGACGAGATGGCCGAGCTTGCCGGGGCGATGAACGACATGACCACTCGATTCCAGGATATCCGCGACGACCTCGACCAGCAGGTCCGCCAACGGACCAGGCAAGTCGTGCGCAGCGAGCAGTTGGCGAGCGTCGGTTTCCTGGCCGCCGGCGTGGCTCACGAAATCAACAACCCCTTGGCCTCGATAGCGCTCTGTGCCGAGTCGCTGGAAGGACGCCTCAACGAAATGGTCGCCGGCAACGCCGCCGACGGCGGGGCCGTCGACGGGGACGAATCGCAAGGCGACGAGGATCGAGCCGTAATCGCCAGCTACCTCAAGATGATCCAGAGCGAGGCCTTCCGCTGCAAGGAGATTACCGAAAAACTGCTCGATTTCTCCAGGATGGGCGAGCATTCGCGGCAGCGGACCGAGCTGCGCGAGTTGGTGGGCGGCGTTATCGAGATGGTCAGCCACGTGAGTAAGCACCGGGGGAAGAATGTCCTCTTCGCCGAAGGCCATCCGGTCGTCGCACCGGTCAACGCGCAGGAGATCAAGCAGGTGGTGCTCAACCTGTTGACCAACGCCCTGGATAGCATCGGCGACGGCGGCACGGTGCATGTAATGCTGGCCGAGCGGGACGGCTTCGCCGAAATGATCTTTCGCGACGACGGCTGCGGCATGTCGCCCGACGTTCTGCAGCACATCTTCGAGCCGTTCTTTACGCGCCGCAAGAACGGGCAAGGGACCGGGCTGGGGCTCTCGATAACCTACCGTATTATCGAAGAGCACGGCGGCGATATTCTGGCCGAAAGCGACGGGCCCGGCCGGGGCGCCACCTTCCGCGTACAGTTGTCGCTAGAGGAAAAGCAAGAGGAGAATCGCGATCAAAACCAAGCCGCATGAACGACTCAAGCTGCTCTTCGCCGACGACGAAAAGTCGTTGCAGGAGCTTATGCGAATCGAACTGCCCCGCATGGGACACGAGGTGACCGTCTGCCCCGACGGCGCCACCGCCGTTGCCGCGCTGGAGCGGAACACTTACGACTGCATACTGGTCGACCTGAATATGCCGGGGCCGAGCGGCATCGAGGTGATCGCCCGAGCGAAGCAACTCTCGCCCGACACCGAGGCAATCGTGCTAACCGGCAAGTCGTCGCTGGAGACGGCCGTGGCCGCCATGCGACACGGTACGTTCGACTATCTGACCAAACCCTGCAAGCTGATCGACCTGGAGTCGGTCCTGAAGCGGGTTGCCCAACGACGTGAATTGAGCAACAAATACCGCGCACTGAAACAACGGCTCGAACGGATCGAAGGCTCTTCCGAACTGATCGGCCAAACGCCCCAAATGCAGCAGGTTCGCGATCTGATCGGCAAAGTGGCGCCCACTAACTCGACCGTGCTCATTCTTGGCGAGACGGGCACCGGCAAGGAACTGGTCGCCCGGGCGCTGCACGACCAGAGCCTGCGGACCGACATGCCGCTGGTGGCGATCAACGGCGGCGCGCTGCCGGAAAACCTCATCGAGAGCGAGTTGTTTGGGCATCGCCGCGGCGCGTTCACCGGCGCCGAGGAACACCGCACCGGCCTGTTCGAGGTTGCCAACGGCGGGACGCTCTTCCTGGACGAGATCGGCGAGCTGCCCAAATCGACCCAGGCCAAGCTGCAGCGATTCCTGGAAAGCGGCGAGATACGCCGGGTGGGCGAGAACGATTCTTTCACTTGCGACGTCCGCGTGATTTGTGCCACGCACAGGCATCTGGACGAGATGGTGGCCGCGGGCGATTTCCGCGAGGATCTTTGGTTCCGGATCAACACATTCGAGATCGACCTGCCGCCGCTGCGCGATCGGATCGACGACATTCCGCTACTGGCCCAACGCCTGGCCGCCCGGTTCCAAAGAGATGTCCGGCCGGACCAGTCCGTCTTCAGCGACGAGGCGCTGGCCGTGCTGGCCGATCATTGCTGGCCGGGCAACGTCCGCGAGCTGGCCAACGTGATCGAGCACGCCCTGATCCTCTGCGACTCCGGCCCGATCGGCCCGGAACATCTACCCGGCCGCTTCGCCGCCCGGCAACTACGTAGCGAGACGGTGAGAATGTCGGCCGATCAAACGCTACGAGAGCTGGAGATCCAGGCCATCCACGCCGCCTTGGACCAGCACGCCGGCAACAAGCCGAAGGCGGCCGAGCAGTTGGGTATCAGCCTAAAGACCCTCTACAACAAGCTCAACCAGGCCCAATCCGCCACGCTCGAGAAGTCGGCGTAGCAAGGGCGCAACCGGCCGAGGGGTTCAAACCGTCCGGGGGCCGAGGTATAAGAGGGGTTGGAGTATTCGGAGGGCCTGGTCATGACGCGATTGGCAATTGAAATTCCTAGCGGGCGAATTGCCGAGTTCTGCCGACGGCACCACGTCACGAAGCTGGCGTTGTTCGGCTCCGTGCTCCGAGACGACTTTGGACCCGACAGCGACATCGACGTTCTGGTGGAATTCGAGCCGGGCCACACTCCCGGCCTGGCGTTCTTCACAATGCAGGAGGAGTTGTCGCGGATGCTGGGCAATAAGGTCGACTTGAACACTCGTCGATTCCTCAGTCGCTACTTCCGCGAAAAGGTGCTCGAAGAGGCGGAGGTGCTGTATGTCGCATCATGACGACTCGGTCAGCCTGCGGCAGATACTCGACCATGCCAGCGAGGCGATTGCCCTGGTCGAGAATCGCACACGGGCAGACTTGGACCAGGACCGTGTGTTGAGTTTGGCCTTGGTGCAACTTGTCCAAATCGTGGGCGAAGCGGCCCGCCGTGTCTCTGATCCGCTACGTGCCCAGCACCCCGAAATTCCCTGGAGCGAAATCATCGCACTGCGGAATCGCTTGATTCACGGATACGACACGATAGATTTCGACATCCTCTGGCAGATCGTCACCTCCGATCTGCCCTCGCTGATCGAGAAGGTCGAGCAGATAGACCGGCTGCGGTGAAGAGGATGACGATCCCTGCACCCAATGGGCCACTTCCTATTGACCCCAAGTCGGGGTAGACTGCCGTTCGACGCGGAATGCCGCGATCAGTCTGTTCGTTATCGCAACGCCGAGGGGAAGAAAGTGTTTCTCGCTTCGAGCTGTGACTACATCTTCTTGCTGATACTGCTGGCGACCTACTGCGCGGTCGGCCTGCTCGCCATCTGGGCGGCGCTTGGTCGGTCGCACTGGTTCGTTCGAGTCGGCCTGCTCGGCGCCGCGCTTCTGCCGGGCGTGCTTGTCAATGCACATGAACTGGTCGTGAACCTCTTCCTGGAGTGTCTGGTTGTCGTTGTCGTGCTGGCGATCGATCGTTGGCTGCGGGCTCGCGCGGAAAAGGGGAACGCCGCGTCACAGTTCTCGCTCTTGGATTTGCTGCTGCTCACGTCGCTGGTCGCCGTGGCAGTGGCCGCCGGAGTGAGTATTCCGCTGGAAGTGTGGACGGACTGGAGCCTTCCCTCCCTTCCGACCGCACAAACGTCGTACCCGCTGCTGTCGGGTATATCCTGGGATATTTATCTCTGGGGCTGCGTTGAGTCCTGGTATCTCTCCAAATTCACGGGCATCGGATTCGGCGTGCTTGCGTTGGTCGCCGCATGGGTTGCGTTCGGCAAGGCCCGACCGTGGATGCGGCTGATCGGCTTGTGCGTCTTCTTCCCCTGCGCTCCGATGGCCATCTGGCTGATGCTCTTTCGCGGATCTGGCTGGCTCTCGACGCCGGCGGCCGACCCATCCGGCCCTGCCCAACGAAACCGGCTGCAAGCGGTCGTGGTTCGACCATTATTCGCACTGGCCTCATTGGCGATGTTTCTCCCACCGTTGTGGATGTACTACCTGCTGCTGACACCGCCGCCGATTCCCGACGTAACGCTACCCGACCCCAACGGCTACGATACGTTGGTCCGAGTGGGCGAGCAGGTATCGGCCCAAACGCCCGACACGGATACCGCAACGCCCGCCGAACTGCGTGCCTTTGGCAACCAGTGCCAGGCGATGCTCGACACGGCCCGCGCCGCGATCGATCAACCGTGCCAAGTACCGGTGAAATACAACTTGTCGGATATAGAGGACGCCATTCTCGACTTTCAGGGGAGTAGAGCCCTTGCACGTGCCTTCGTTGCCGAAGGTGCGCTTGCTGAAGTCAATGGTGATCGGCCCAAGGCAGTCCGTTCTTATCTCGACACACTAAGTTTGGGACAAGCTTTGTGCCGGGAGGGGCTGTTAATTCATTCGCTCGTGGGGTACGCAGTCGAAAGGATGGGACTGGGATCGCTACATGAGGTGTGCGGCTCGCTGACGCGCCGGCAGTGCCGCGAGTCGAGCGCCACGCTACTAACCCTCGAAAACCAGAGTGAGTCACCGGACCTCCCCATGATGCGAGACCGGGTTTGGACAGCCAATGCCGCAAGATGGAACGAGCGATTGCAGGGTCGGATCTATAGTGCGCTCGGTGCCGGCAACCCATTAGGCTTCGCCATGGAGGACGCCTTCAACAGCAAGCAAGCCCGTTACCGGATCCTACGGGTCGAGCTTGCGCTGGCCGACTATCGGCTGGAGCAGGGGGCGTATCCCAAGCGGCTGGCGGAGCTTGCGCCGGAGTATATCGACGTTCTGCCCAAAGACCCGTTCTCGGGCAAGTCGTTGGTCTATCGCCTCACACCGAAAGGCTACCTGCTCTACAGTATTGGCCCGAACGGAGTGGATGACGACGGGAAGACGCTCGACACTTCCACCGATGCCGACGACGTGCGGTTCGAGTAGCGGCACCGGGCAACGCAACCATCAGCTTCCGCCGACGGCTATTGGGGTTAGGGAATTGGGTGCCACTGCTGGCTTGCCCAGCAGTGTTTTGCTTCGTCCGTGCTCCGCACTGCTGGACAAGCCAGCAGTGGCACCCTTCCAGGCCGCTAGGCCACTTTCCGCACCACGCCGACGACGACGCCGAGGATTTTGGCGTTCTTGACGTAGATCGGTTTCATCCTTGAGTTGGCCGGTTCCAGGCGGATGCGGTTCTTCTCGGGAAACCAACGTTTTAGCGTGGCTTCGCTCTCGTCGGTCAGGGCGACGACGATCTGTCCCTTTCGGGCGGTCCGCTGCTTGCGGATGACCACGTAATCGCCGTCGGAAATCTGATCTTCGATCATCGAGTCGCCGCTGACCTCCAAGACGAAGAGGTTCTTCTTGGTTTGGTCGAACATCTCGCCGAAATCGATCCGCTCCTTCTGCTCGACCGCCTCGTGCAGCACGCCGGCGGCAATCCGGCCGGCCAAGGGCAATCCGCGTCTGTGCGCCGGCTCGGTAGCCAGTTGAATCGCCCGAGACATGTTCGGCTCGCGGATAATCAGCCCTTTCTTCTCCAGGGCCTTGAGGTGGCACATAACGCCGTTTGGCGAGCGGATGTCGAACTGCAGGCCGATTTCGCGGACCGTCGGCCCGTATCCCCGGCCTTGGATTTTGTCGCGGAGAAACTCGTAGACGGCGAGTTGACGCTTGGTCAATTGTTCCATTGGGTCCATTACGATCCTCCTTTTCACTTCTTGATTCGTTGGCCGGAAAAAAGACCCCTCCTGGACAATCGTACAATATACGGGTGTACAGAGTCAAGTGCAGCCCAAAATTTTGTTCAGCGACGGCGGCCGCGCCGGTAGAGTCGCCACTCAGCGTGGCAGCCGGGGCTAAATGTGGGTAACGGGTTGGCCCGGTCGCCCGTGACCGGAAAACGAGGCGATTTCCGCCAAATTCCCGTCGCGGGCGACGGGGCTAACACGGACCGTCAGGGGTTACCCACAAATGGGTCGATTTGAAACGGGTCGGGTGGATTCGCATCAGCATTTCCGCTCTCCCGGGGGCCCGCCAAGGTGGGGTTGACGGGGAAATCCTGGGAATTAGACTAAAACTCAGACGACCGGTTTAGAGTTCGATCGAGCAATTCTTCCGCTGACCGGTTGTCAGGCTTGGAACGGGCGAACAGGCACTATGCGGGCCGCGGGCTTAGCCGCGGCGTACGGTAACCGCACTCCTCGATGAACGGGGTGCAGTCCGGTGCTTGAGGTATCTAGCCATGCGACGCGCGACACTTCTTCTGCTGGCCGTGGTCTGTTGCCTCCCTACCGGTTGTTCGCCCGGTTATCCCGAGGCGTCGCCGGTAGTTGGGCGGGTGACCGTCAACGGCAATCCGCTCTCTTCGGGTGAGGTCCAGTTCTTGTCGAGTGACGGCTTGGTGGCCACGGGCCGGATCGATCCGGACGGCACGTACCGGTTGACCACCCTCCAACCTGACGACGGCGCCATGCCCGGCTCGCATCGGGTTTCCATCAAGTCGCAGCAGTCGTCCGGGCTTGGGATCGACTCATTGCTGGAGCCGGTTCCCAGTAGGTACGCCGATCCAAAAACGTCGGGCCTGACCGCCCGGGTGACGGACGGCATGAACCGGATCAACCTGGAGCTAACAACCGCTCCGTCGAACATGGGTCAAGGCACGAGAACGGAACCCCGGTCGACCTACGCCGGCCTCGATTCCAGCAGCCGCTGAGGGGCTCAGAGTTCCCGGCCGTCCCAACGGACGAAAGCTTCCAGGCCGAAATACTCGGGCAGGCCGATCTGGTTGTAGGTGTCGGCCGTGCGGCGGTTGCGATCTTCGGAGCGTTGCCAGAACTCGCGCGGGTCGTCGGGGCCGGGGAAGAGGGCCGAATCCTTCTGCGATTCGTGGCGGAAGATGGCTTCCCTCTTGAGCATCAGGTCGTTCGGGCTGAGCGGGACGGCGATCTCGATCACGTGCGGCGCCCATTCCTGCCAGGCGCCTCGGTATAGCAGTGCCTCGGGCCGGCTGCCCGTCTCGGACTCGATTTGGTTAAGCGCCCGCAATACTACCTGCGCGCACACTCGATGCGTTCCGTGCGGATCGGAAAGGTCGCCGGCCAAATAGATTTGTGCCGGATTGACTTCCTCGATCAGGCTCTTGACGGCCTGGACATCCTCCTCGGTAGCCGGTTTCTTGGCGATGGTGCCGGTTTGATAGAAGGGCAGGTTGAGGAAGTGCAGATGCTCCTCCCGGCATCCACAGACACCGGCGGCGGCCTTGGCCTCGCTCCAGCGGACCAGCTCCTTGATCTTCAGCACCTCGTCGCTATCCGGATCGCCCGGCTTCTTCGCGGCCAGCGATTCGAGCACGTCGGTCTCCAACTCCGGTGTTCTTTGTACGTCGATGTCGAAGCGCCGGTTAAGCTCGGTCAGCAGGTCGGCCATCTGCTGTGCGTCGTGATCGAAAACGGCGATGTTGCCGCTGGTCATGTAGGCCACGTGGACTTCATGTTGGTCCTCGTTGAGCCGGATCAACGTGCCGCCCATGCTAATCACGTCGTCGTCGGGGTGCGGGCTGAAACAGAGCACTCGTCGGGGTTCCTTGCCGGCCGGATGATACTCGATGGTATCGAGCATCCACTTGAAGACGCGGTGTGCCACTTTCGACGAGGGGCCGTGGTCGCGCAGCAACTGGTGCAGGTTGTGTTTACGGAAATCGTGCCCGTCCAGTTTCAGAAGCGCCTTGCCGGTTTGGCCGCAAAGCCAGAGCACGGCTCGTTTTATCAGGGCGTCGGTCCAGCCGACGTTACCGAGCACCCAGGGCGTGGCCTGGCCGGTGAGTTCATCGGCGGCGGCCGCATCGAGCAGGAAGGCGGCGTCGGCGTGCTCGCGGAGGAAGGAGGCCGGCACCCGATCGGTCATCGGCCCCTCGACCGCCTCGCGGACGATACCCGACTTGTGTTCTCCGAGGGCCATCAGGAAGAGTTTCCTCGCCTCGAAGATCGTGCCGATACCCATCGTCAGTGCCTGGTTGGGCACGTTTTCCAGTTGGAAGAAGTCGCTGGAGGCGTCTTTTCTGGTAATCGGGTCGAGCGTGATCAGGCGGGTGCGGCTGTTGCGCACGCCGAACGGCTCGTTGAATCCGATGTGACCGTTGCGGCCGATCCCCAACAACTGTATGTCTATGCCGCCGGCGCGACGAATCGCTTCCTCGAACTGCCGGCAGTGCTCGTCGACCTTGTCGGGCGACACGGTGCCGTCGAGAATATGCACGTTCTTCGGATCGATGTTCACGTGGTCGAAGAACATCTCGAACATCCAGCGGTGATAACTCTGGAGTTGATCCGACGTCAAGCCGTAATACTCGTCCAGGTTGAAGGTGATTACTCTCGAGAGGTCGAGCCCCTCTTCCCGGTGCATGCGGATCAGTTCCCGATACACGCCGACCGGCGTCGAGCCGGTCGCCAGTCCGAGCACCGCATGGTGACCGAACGAGTTGCGCTCGCGAATCGTATTGGCTATCGTTTGGGCGACGTGCCGGGTAACGTCGGTGTTGGAATCGAAAATGTAGCAGGGTATCTGCGTGCTATGAACAAGACGCGCGCTATGCTGACTCATGAATACTACCGATAAAAAAGTGAGGTTTGCAATACGAGATTTCGTGGCCGGATTCGCAAGAATTCGGTTTCTTCGCTCTACGGGGATTAGGGATTAGGCTTGACGTGGAAAGCATGGTTCCAATCCCTAATCCCCAATCCCTTGTTCCCACCCGCATGTCACGTTATCCGTACGCTTTCGCTTGAAACTTGACAAAGTATTACCCGCTGCCGGTGGTTACTATCATATTGTCTCGATGGACAATTTCATCATAGGGGCAGTGCCCCAGTACGGCAGCGATTTCGTTGGTCTTCAGGCCCTTTATTCTTAGGATGTCGGCCGAGCCGTAATTGGTCAGCCCGCGAGCGAACTCGGTGCCGTCGCTGTCGCAAAGCCTAACGACGTCGCCCTTCTCGAAGCTTCCCGACAAGTCCGATACTCCGATCGACAACAGGCTTCGGCCCTGATGTTCGACGGCGCGCCGGGCCCCGGCGTCGAGCACTAGCCGGCCGCGCGGCTGCACGGTGAAGCCGATCCAGCGTTTTCGGGCGGCAACCGTAGCGCCTTGAGCGAGGAACAGGGTGCCGACGGGCTCGCCGGCGATGATTTGCGTAAGCACGTCGCTCTGGCGGCCCGAGGCGATGATGACGTTCTCTCCCGCGGTGGTGGCCAGCCGCGCGGCCTCCAGCTTGCTGGCCATGCCGCCTTTGCTCATGCCGCCCGAAGTATCGCAAGCCAGGTCGAAAATCGATTGGTTCAGCCGCTTCACCGTGGGTATTACTTGGGAATTGGGATCGGCCGGATCTCCGTCGTAGAGTCCGTCCACGTCGGATAGAAGTACGAGCAGCGGAGCCCGCAGGAGGTTCGTCACAATTGCCGCCAAGCGGTCGTTGTCGCCGAAAGTGGTCTTCAATTCATCGACGCTGATTGTGTCGTTCTCGTTGATAATCGGAACCGCGCCATACTCCAGCAACGTTAGGATTGTGTTTCGAGCGTTGAGGTATCGGGTACGGTTGTCGAGATCTTCGGTGGTCAGGAGGATTTGGGCGGCGTGGCGGTCGTGGATATGCAGTGTCCGCTCGTAGGCTTCCACCAGCACGCTTTGGCCCAGGGCGGCCATCGCCTGCAATCTGGCCAAATCGGTGGGGCGTTCGGTTACCCCCAGACGGCCCATGCCGGCCCCGACCGCACCCGAACTGACCATCACCACACCGCGGCCGGAGGCCATCACCCGGTGCAATTGTTCGGCCAATTGCTCGATCCGCTCGTGCGCAAGCGTACCATCGGCCCGAGTAACTACCCGGGTGCCAACCTTGACCACGATCAGCGTGGCCGCCGCGGCGATTTCCTGGCGGAGTAGATCAGTCATGGACTGCAAGCGGGGGGGAAAGTAAGAACTGCCCAACTTATATCATAGCATCGTCGCCTTGCGGGGAGAAGGTGGCTGGCACTTAGCTGCAATGGCCGCCAGCGAAAGCTGGCGGTTGCGTTGCGGCTCGATCATGCCGGCCAACGGCGTCTGCCAAGGACCGGCGAGACAATATCGGTCGGTCTGTCGCCTTTCGCTCCGCGAAAGAAGGCTGCTTTCGCGGAGCGAAAGGCGACAATTGTGGTCACGCCGGTCCTAATTCGGGCAACCGCCAGCTTCCGCTGGCGGCTATCGTCGAATTCCTCCGCGAATCCCCGAGTAAGCCCCCGTTCGTTCACGCCGGAGCATATCAACACCCGCCAACACGGCGGACAAGTCCGCCGGCTAAACGCAATACCGTTCGTGATTCACTGTTAGCCCGGTCGCCTGCGACTTGACTTTACCCACATCTTTGTTGTTGTAATTC
>CAZDHN010000157.1:0-10919 GCA_964505115.1 uncultured Planctomycetaceae bacterium | reverse complement strand
GAAACTTGCTGCTAGCAACAACTTACGGAAAACTACGCTTCAGCCGGATGAACCGTAATTGTTTTGTCCCTCCCCCTATCCATTCCCCTACCAACCACCAACCACCAACTACCAACTATCAACTCCCCACTATCAACTACCCACTACCCACTATCAACTATCAACTACCCGCGACCCACTACTTACAATGGCAACGCGCCACGGACAATCCAGCGGTTTTACGCTGATCGAGCTTCTGATCGTGATCTCCCTGATGGCGATCATAGCGGGGTTCGTGTTACCCAGCAGCAACCCCGGCATCCACGACCAGTTGCGATCGGCGGCGCGCATCGTGGCAACCGATCTGGCCTACGGACGTAGCCTGGCGCTTGCCAACAACAGTAGCTACAAGTTCACTTTCGACGCCGAGAATAACCGGTACGTTCTGGAACACTCCGGGAGCAATCCGGAGCTGGACACGCTGCCCGACTCGCCGTTCAGCGACGTGGACGACCCGCCGAAGCAGCATATCGTCTCCCTCGACGACCTGCCCCGCGTGGGAGCCCCCGTCAAATTGGCGGCGGCGGTTGTCGACAACGGCGATTCCTTCGAGGCGGTGACGGACCTCGAGTTTGGGCCGCTGGGCGAAACCACGCGAAGCGGGGAGACGACGATTTGGCTGTCGGCCGGCAAGGGCGACGCCGAGCGCTACATCTCGGTTACCGTGAACCCGGTTACCGGATTGGCGACCGTGGGAGATTTCAACGGCAAAGGGCCACCTTTATAGGTCGGAAATATGAGGTCGGAGGTCGGAATTGGGGGCAAAACCCCTGACTTCCGATTTCCGACTTCCGACTTCCGACTTCCGACTTCCGACTTCCGACTTTGAGGAAACTGCAATGGTGAATTGGCCCGGCAAACAGTGTTGCGGCCCAATCGGGGTCGACATAGGCAGCCGGTCGGTCAAGCTGCTGCAATTGAGTGCCGACCAGACTCGGGTCAGCGAGGCGGTCCACTGGGACTTGCCGCCGATCGACGCGGACGATCCCAAGAAATACGGCCAGGCCGTCGGCGACGCCCTTGTAGCGGCCCGTCAGCAACGCGACTTCCGCGGCCGCGAAGCCGTGTTCTGTCTCAACGCCCAGGACCTTTTCGTCCAGAATATCCGCGTTCCCCAGGCGGACGGCGAGGAACTTCGTCGAAGCGTTGCGGCCGAAGCGGCCGGTCGGGTCCCCTTTGCCAGCGACGAGATGGAAGTCCGCTACTTCGAAGCCGACAATGTGCGGCAAGGTGACGTCGTGCGACGAGAGGTCATATTGCTGGCCTGCCACCGTCCGGTGGTTGGGCAACTTATCGGCATCGCCGAAAGTGCCGGGCTGCAGCCGGTGGCCATCGACGTCGAGCCGGCGGCCCTGCTTCGCTGCTATGCCAAGCAATTCCGCCGCGACGAAGACCAACAGCAACGCTCGATGTTCGTCAACCTGGGCGCGTCGACGTCGGCGGTCGTTATCGCCCGGGGTTCCGACGCCATGTTCGTCAAGTACATCGACGCCGGCGGCCGGCAACTTGACGAGGCCGTTGCTCAACACCTGAAAATGAAACTGGGCGACGCGGCCGCCCTGCGCCGTCACAACGGCGATCGCCGCGCCGACCAGCGCGATCCGGAAGTCGCACGGAGTATAACCGAAGCGGTCCGGCCGATCCTCGAACGGCTGGCCAACGAGCTTTCCATGTGCGTTCGCTACTACAGCGTAACCTTCCGCGGCCAGCCGCTTGCTCGCGTGGTACTCAGCGGCGGTGAAGCGACGCAGTCGCTGGTCGAATGGCTCTCCAGCCGCCTGGACATGACCTGCGAACTGGGCGATCCGCTGCGCAGTTTCGAGAAGGATTCCATTCCCGGCCGAATGTCACAGTGGGATGTGGCGGCCGGGCTGGCACTGCGGAACCAGAATTGAAGAAATCCAAGGGAAATTAGCCCAGGCTAACCAGACTGATTGACATGCACGACGTTGACTTTTTACCGATCGAGTACCGTCAGGAGCACGCCAAGCGGCATTGGAAGCTGTGGCGAGTGCTTGTGGTGGTCGGGTTTGGGGCTATACTGAGCGTCGCGGCCCTGGGCCAGTATCGCTTGCGCGCCCACGCGCAAGCGGAACTCGACGCCCTCCTGCCGAAATACCAAACCGCCCTGGATCAGAGCAAGGAGTTGGCCTGGATCCAAGCGGACTTGAAAGCCGCCCGGACCTGCGCTGAATTGTACACCTACTTGCGATTCCCCTGGCCGCGCAGCCGAATTCTCGCCGCCCTGCTCGAACCTCTGCCCGAGGGCATCACCTTCGATCAACTCGATATCGGCCAGCAGAAATTCGCCATTCGCGGTTCGGCCAAGAAAAAGCTCTCCCGGGCCGAACGGGAAGCGGAAAAGGAAAAACTCGATAAGCTCTCGCCGGCGGAACAAGACCTGCGGAGATTCCACGAGGAGTCCGACCACTCGCAAACCGTCGTTACGATTTCCGGCACCACAACCGACGACGCTGCCTTGCACAAGTACCTGGGTGGATTGAACCAGGCCTCCCTCTTCTCGAATGCCTCGCTCAGTTCGATCGAGGCCGACGACAATAATCCGGCGGGCACGATGCGATTCAATGCCACGGTCGTTGTGCGTCCCGGCTACGGCAAGCCGGGTGGACCCGACAAACCGGTCGACAATGCGACAGCCAAAACCGAGCCCGCAAAGCCGTTATCCTCGGTTGCGGACAACTCGCTGGATTCATCGATCCGGCGGCACCTCAACCGCGACCAATAGTATGACAGCACCACTTCGACGACTTCGAGATGACGCCACCGGGCTTGCCCCGGTGGATTGGCGTTTGAAAACTACATCACGACGCTCGTGCCATGTCCGGTCTCCGCTCGCTTCCGCCGAAGGCGGAAGCGAGCGGAGACCGGACAGAAGGGCGGAACTCGCGTCTCTAGTTTGCAAACCCTGTTTCCACTGGGGCAAGCCCAGTGGGGGTAAGCACTTACGCATGGTATCCATCCCGAAAGTGGCGCTGTCATAATAGTAGCACCTTTTTTGCAAGTGCTAGCCTGGAATCATAATGGAAAAGAAAGCGAAATCATCTCGCGGAAATTGGGTCATCACGCTGCCCTTGGTGGGTTTGGCGATTGCCTACGTTTTCCTCTTATTCCTGCCCACCCAAAAGGCGACCGCCAAGCTGCGCGCCGATCTGGACGTCAAACGCAAGTTCATCACTCAGGCGGGCAGCCTGGCCGCCGCCCTGGAAACGACAAACGCGGAACTCAAGAAGACTCTGAAATATGACGCCGCCTGGGAAGAGAAATCGCCCTCGCAAGACGAGTTCTTCAACCTCTTCGGCCGAATCAACGCGCTGGCCAGGGAATCGGGCGTGACCACCACTCGATTCGACCCCGAACCGGCAGTCGAATACAACACGCTGAAGAAAATACCACTTGTAGTGGGGTACAATGGTTCGTTCACCCGGGTTTTCAGCTTCCTGCGAACCGTGGAGGCCCTGGCGCCGGAGGTTTGGGTAGAAGACCTGCGGCTAGTGAAGCTGGATGAGACGGGGAGAGATGTTGAATGTACCGTAACGCTGGGGATTTTTACCGATAATCCGGATAATTCCGATCAGGGAAAACGCTCCGGATAACCGATACCGAAGGAGACGGTCCGAAGCGGGGTCTCCCGCCACCGACCGTTGGATGCCGAGTGAGCAGTAAACTAACACGAAAACTCCGTCGCGAGTTGACCGCCAACCCGAAGAAGGCTGCCATTCTGGGGCTGCTGGGGTTGGTGGCGCTCTACTTTTGGGCGCCCCTTGTTTGGGGCTGGGTCGCAAAGGAGACGCCAGACGATCAGCCGTCGAGTTTCGATTCGGCAACCGCCGAGGCCCCGCCCGCTTGGGCCCAAACCGCCGAGCAACCGGCAAGCGACGACGAGAAGACTACTGCAAAACATTCGTGGGAGGAAGTGGCCAAGTGGATCAAGCAGGACCCGAATACCTCGCCGGCCGGAGGATTCGCCAATCTGCGAGACCCGTTCCTCGTGCCCGTTGAGGAAGTGGCCGAAGCGGATACTGATGAAGAGGAGCAAGAGAAAGCGGCCGCGACACCCGAACCGCCGCCACCGGAAGCCACGCCCGCCGAATTGGGATTGGTCCTTTCCAGTACGGTTATCGGATCCAAACGAAGCACCGCGATTATCAACGGAAGGATATTTGCCCAGGGGCAGACAATCGAAGCAAGTAAGGACGGACAGCCGATTTCCTTTACGCTGGTCGAAGTGCATCCGGGAAAGGTCGTGCTGCGGCGGGCGGATAAGAACTTCGATTTGACAATTCCCCGGTCGACAGCTTCCGGCCGGATCGAGTTGACCGGAAACGGCAGATAGCCGGCCACCCAAGTGACAAGTCGTAGGGTGGGTCGAGGGAAACGAGCCCCACCATTCAATCAACCAAAGCCGGTGGGGCTCGTTCCCCTCGACCCACCCTACACTACTGAGCACTATTCGCTCGCGGATAATACAATCTAGTCCTCTAGGTGTCACGGACGACCCATGAGAATTCTTCGCCGTCTGACATTGCTTGGCACGTTTGGCGCCGCTGGTATCGGACTTGCCTTGTGTGTCGGCCTATCTTCCGATCTACCTTCCGCGGACAGCGCGACCGAGCCGTCGGCATCGGCTTCCACTACCGAGGCACCGTCTCTCAACGAGCCGCTTGATACGGCGCAAACGCCGCCGGCCGCGGATCGTTTTGCCGGTTTCGCTCCGGCCGGTCCGATTGTTGCCCCGTCTTATCCGGCCGTCGCCAATCAGGTGGCTCCCACGCAGATCGACCCCAAGTTGGTTCAGGAGGGTGTCGATATCCTGCGTCGGCAGTTGTTGGGCGAGAAAGGTACGGGGCAGGCCGCCGTGCCAGCCGCGGCTGTCCCGTCAGTTTCGCCAACTCCCTCGGCCGCCGAATCGCTGCCGGCCCCGGCCGCCTCGGCCGGCCAATCTTCGGCCCCGACAACCAACGAGATCACTCAAGCCGACGGCCAGGTGGGCAACGGGCATCTGAAGATCAACGTGCAGAACACGGACATTCGCGAGGTGCTTGAGCTACTGGGACGCCAGGGCGACATGAACATCCTGCCCAGCCCCAATGTGACGGGCAAGGTTTCGGCGACGCTTAACGATGTTGACATCAGCAGCGCGTTGGATGCGATTCTCAAGTCGAGCGGCTATACCTCGAAGCGCGAGGGCAAGTTCATCTACATCGGTACGCCCGAAGACTTCACCAGCATGGAGCAACTCCTCGACAGGGTCGGCACCCGAGTGTATCGCCCCAACTACGTCACGGCGATGGACTTGCAGACGTTGATCCAGCCGATGCTGACCGACAAGATCGGCATGGCAAGCGTTACGGCCGCCGCGGAGAGTGGCATCGGGGCGGACGACACTCAGGCGGGTGGCGATTCGTTTGCCGGCGGCGAGGCTGTTCTGGTGCGCGACTACGAAGCCATTCTGACCGAGATCGACCAGATAGTGACCGAGATCGACGTGCGGCCGATGCAGGTCCACATCGAAGCCATGATTCTCTCGGTCAAGTTGGAAGACTCAGACAAGTTCGGCGTCGATTTCGAGCTTCTGCGCAATAACCCCAATATCAAGTTCGGCATCGGCAACCCACCCTCCACGCTGGCGGATTTCAAATTCGATAAGGGCTCGCTGAAGGTCGGATTCCTCGACAGCAGCCTGGGCGCGTTCCTGGAAGCCCTGGAGACGATCAGCGACATCAACGTGATGGCCACGCCGCGACTGATGGCGATCAACAAGCATCGGGCGGAAATTCAGATCGGTAAACAGGACGGCTACATCAACACGACCATCACCGAGACCAGCTCCGCTCAAAACGTTGAATTTCTCGACACGGGCGTGATCCTCCGCCTACGGCCCTTCATCTCCAGCGACGGCTTGATCCGCATGGAGGTCCATCCGGAAGTGTCGGACGGCTCGGTGGAAGAGAAGGGCGAATTCACGCTCCCGGAAAAAACCATCACGCAGGTGACCACCAACATAATGATTCGCGACGGCTGCACGGCGATCATTGGCGGTCTGATGCGCGATCAGTTGACCAACACAACCAGTCAGGTGCCCTTGTTCGGCAATCTGCCGGTGGTCGGCCCGCTCTTCCGCACGCGAACCGAGAAGATCATCCGCGAAGAGATCATCGTGTTGATTACGCCGCACATCGTCTACGAGCCGGACCTTTGCAACGAAGGCGAGAAGGCGGCCGCCGAATTCCACCGCCGCCAGGCGGTTTATACCGACAATATGTCGTTCGTCGGCAAGCGCGCCATCGGCAAGCGTTACTTCCGCCGGGCTCAGCAGGCCTGGGAAGCCGGCAATCGTAGGAAAGCCTTGCGCTTCGCCGAGATGGCAGTCTTCTTCGATCCCATGAACCGGGCGGCCATCGACCTGCGCAGCGATATCTGGCAGGGTAATTCATTTGGCGACCACACTTTGTCCGGCCAGCAATTCGGCGTCTACGCCACGCCCGACCCGCTTGAAGGACAAGCCATCGCGCCCTGGCTACTCGACCAGTTGGAGCAGGAGGCGCCGCCGCCGATGGTGCCGCTTCATCCTTATGATCCGGGCCAGCCGGGCCGCCACCGCGACATCGATCGTCCCAGGAGGTTGCAGTGAGTTCGATTCTTGATTTCTGTATGGCCAATGGGCGGATCAAGGGGGTCTCGCCGGGGAACCGGGCCCTTTCCCCACTCATTGGGCCCTCGATCATTGACCATGCAAGGGTCCATGGGACCATCTTGACCGCGGTCTGTGCGGCCTGCTGTGTCGTGATATCGGCCGGCGGCTGCTCAATTATAGATCTGCCGCCCAACCCGGCCGCCGAAGACGTCACACCCAAGCGGAAGCAGCGGGCCCAAGATGCCATCCAGCACTTCGAGAAGAGCCGCGATTTTGCCCAGTTTCAATCCGCCGCCAATAGTTGGAAGCGGGGTGACGTTGCCGGATGCAACGACGTATTGAAGCGGCTGCTCGAGCGAAATCCCGATCATCGCGAGGGCCGGTTCCTGATGATCGAGACGCGGCTCGCCTCCCGCGAACCACAACTGGCCGTCCCGCATGCCGAGCATCTGCTGGCCGTCTATCCCAAGGACGCCCAGGTTCAGCACACCGCCGGGCTGGTTCTCGACATGATCGGCAGGGAAAAGGAGGCTGTGGAGTGTTACCGCCTGGCGGCCGAACTCGAGCCGGGCAACGAACTCTACGCCGTCAGCCACCGGACCTCGCGGCAGGCAGCCGGCGGTACGGAAACGGTAGCCGGCTTGACGCCGATTCCAGCCGACTCCAGACGCGCGGAATTTAATACCGGTAACGATTTCGCTGGCCAAAACGGCGTCCGAATGACGGAAAACGCTGTCCGGGTTCTTTCGCCACCCGGTCGCGACAATCGGATCGAATCTGTTAATTACGCCGATCAGTCCGGTCCGGCCTCTGCCGGTTCGCTGCTTGCCAAGGCAGACGAGGCGTTGAAGGCCGGCTCCGGCGAGTTGGCGGTGGCCTATTTTGGCGAGGCGATCTCTCTCAATCCCAACAATCCGCGTATTCCGATATCCGCGGCCGTATCAGCCTTGCGACACAACCAACCGGTAGTTGCCCAGGCCGTTGCCGAGGACGCCTTGCGGCAGTTCCCCGACTCGGCGGTCCTCCACAGAACCCTGGGGATGGCGTATTATCGCCAAGGTGACTACCAATCTTCTCAAGTTGTGCTCCAGCAAGCACTTTCGTTGGACAAGTCCAGTGCCCTGTCCTATTTTTTAATGGGCTGTACGTTGGTGAAGCTTGGCCAATCCGACGGGGCGGAGGTGAATTTCCGCCAGGCAAGTCGGATTGATCCAAGATACACCATCCGGCGCTAGGCAACGGCAAGTCTCTCCCGACGCACCGCGGCCGCGGTGCCACGCTGGCGTTCAGCCTCCCAGATACCGATTTGCGCCAAAGTGGCGTTCGTTAGCTGGTAGCTTCACATTGGGTGCCACCCACGCGTTGAATCGCAACGAAGTAGACGTACAAGGCAGTACAACGAAACGAAACACTATGAACAACCTCCGCTTTGGCAATTTGTTATCGTCCGTTGCACTGGTTGTGTCCGTGGCCTGGGGCGGCTCCTGGCTGGCGGGCTTCCTCGTCGACAGCAGTTCCTGGCCGATACGTCTGGGACTATTGGGAGTCGGGTTGCTACCGGCGCTGGCGGCCGTCGCCTTGCTCCACTCGCGGTATTGCCGGTGCATCCAGGCCGCCGAACGGTATTTTGAATCGCTTGCCCAATTTGAAAAGCAAGACGGTTCGCCAGACGCCGGTGGCCCCGCCGCGCCGCCCTTGCCCGACAAGAGCGAAAAGTGGCACAACATTGCTCTGCAAGTTGGCGGGATGCTTGACGAGCATCGCCAACGGTTCGCCGATCTGGAACACTCGCGAACCTCCCAGGAAATCCGTGTCCGACGAGTCACGGCCGAGTACGAGCGGATCAGGGCAATCCTGTCGGGCGTGAGCGATCCGATCATCGCCATCGACGATTACGACGAGATGGTGCTGGCCAATCGGAAGGCCGAAGACCTCTTCAGCTTCGATTTGAAGAACACCGCGAAACAACCGCTCGACAAGCTCCTGCATTGCCAGAAGTTGGTCGAACTGCTGAGGAGTACCTCGCATCGGACGAGCAGCGGCAGCCGAACCGACGAATTCGAGCTTGCCGGCGACGACGGCGAGTCGGACTGGTATCGTGCCACCGCCACGCAACTTGAATCGCCTTCCGATCAGTTGGACGAGCAACGGTCGTCAAAGGGCGCCGTGGCCGTGCTCCGCGACATCGGCGATCAGAAGGTTCTGCAGCGGCGGAACGCCGAATTCGTTTCCTCGGTCAGCCACGAGATGAAGACTCCGCTGGCCGGGATCAAGGCTTACGTCGAGCTGCTGGTCGACGGCGACGCCGAGGACGAAGAGACCAGGGAAGAGTTTCTCAACGTCATCAACAGCCAGGCCGACCGTCTCCGCCGGCTCGTCGACAACATGCTCAATTTGGCCCGGATCGAGGCCGGCGTGGTACACGTCAACAAGCAAAGCCGGCCGCTGAACGAGCTGCTCGAAGAGGCTGTCGGCGTGGTTGGGCCCTCGGCCGAAGCCAAGCAAATCGAACTGGTCAGCGACCTGAGCCCGATGTATCTGGGCGTGCTGGCCGACCGGGATATGCTGCTCCAATCGGCCATCAACCTGTTGTCCAACGCCATTAAGTACACGCCCGAGGGCGGGAAGGTAACGCTCCGCAGCCGCTTGGCGGACAATGAAGTGCGGTTCGAGGTGGAAGACACGGGCGTCGGGCTCGGCGAAGAGGACTCCCGGCGTGTTTTCGAGAAGTTCTACCGCGTCAACAAGGACAAGCAGATGGCGGCCGGCACCGGGCTGGGACTGCCGCTGGCCAAGCACATCGTCGAAGACGTCCACGGGGGCACGCTCAACGTACAAAGTACCGAGGGCGAGGGAAGTACCTTTACCGTCACCCTGCCAAGTTCCGGACAGTTGAAGTAGATCGCGCATACACCGCTATTAGAGTCTTACGTCGCAACATGTGCGCAGCGTGCGAGCATGTTTCCGGGCTCTATTGGGTGGCGGGCGCAGCTAGCAATAGGAGACCAAATCGTGACACAAAGCATCCTGCTCTGCGACGACGAGATTCACATTCTCCGCGCCGCCGAGTTCAAACTCAAACGGGCCGGGTACGACGTGCGGATTGCCGGCGATGGCCAGGAAGGCTGGGAACTGATCGAGCAACGCAAGCCCGACATGATCATCACCGATTGCCAGATGCCCCGCCTGGACGGGCTGGGGTTGGTCAAGCGGGTTCGGGCAAACCCCGACACGCAAGACATTCCCTGTCTGATGCTCACCGCCAAGGGATTCGAGCTAAGCGAGGAAGAACTGGCCGAACAGTGGCAAGTCAAGCGGCTGATAGCCAAGCCCTTCAGCCCACGCGAATTGCTCGCCATCGTCCAGGAAATCCTTGGCGAACCGGTCGCCGCTTCCGACGCGCTCTGAAAATAGTAGCCATCGAGCAAGACCATGAACCTGCCAACGGAAATCTTCGGCGAAGTGATCGTCGTACACACGCCCGAGGAGCTTGGCTCCGAGCAGGCCGGTGAATTCGAGTCGTTCATCGCCACGCTCGAACGCGGCAACGTCGTGCTCGATTTGGATAACACCGAGATGCTCGACAGCGTCGGGCTAACCTGCCTGCTGGAGGCCCAGGAGAAGCTTCGCAACGAGGACGGCGACATCAAAATAGCAACCACCAACGCCACCAACCACAAGATCCTCGAAATCACCAGGCTCGACCGGCAACTCGAAGTGTTCGAGAGCGTCCTCGACGCCGTAAAGAGTTTCCAATAGAAGAGCGTCAGTTCACAATGATGGACACCGCCACAGTTTCCACGCCACGACGCCTTGGCGACTTGCTCGTCGCCCGCGGCTATATCTCCGACGATGACCTCAAGGCAGCGCTGGCGAAGCAGAAGCAGAGCGGCCGCAATAAGCTGCTGGGCGAAATCCTCGTCGATATGGAGTTCTGCACGGAAGACCAGATCGTCGAGTGCCTGGCCGTCGAGTACGGGGTTCCCTACGCCAAGCTCGACGCGCGAATGTACGACCCCAAGGTCGTCGAAGTCCTGCCCAAGGAGTACATCGAGAACAACCTCGTCCTGCCCCTGTTCGTCATCCGCGACACGCTCACGGTCGCCGTTTCGGAACCGTCGAACGTCTTCCTGATCGACGAGGTTCGCGGTCTCTCGAACATGGACGTGCAGATCGTGGCCGCCACGCCGAAAGACATCCGGCGGGTGATCACGAATCTGCCGAA
>CAZDHN010000156.1:0-10921 GCA_964505115.1 uncultured Planctomycetaceae bacterium | reverse complement strand
CCCGGAGACGCCAGATCAGTTCGCTAATTTTCCACCCCTTCGGCGAATATTTACAATTCAACGGTATTGGGGCAAGCCCGGCCGCTGAATGGCGAATTCGTCGCCCTGGCCGCGGCATCCCCGCCGTGGGTGCCCCCCTTGTGGGGAATCGGCGGGTGATGTAAATTTGGATTTGGAGGGCTCACTTTTCCGGGGATTCCGTTATGCCGTTAGCCGAAGCGCCGTTGGATAATCCGCCTAAAGCCACAACCGTGGCCGCGATCGACTTGGGATCGAATTCCTTTCGCATGGTCATCGCCGAGGTCTTGCCGGATGGGCGGGTTGAAGTATTGGAGCGACTGCAACGGGCCGTGCGGTTGGGGCAGGATACCTTCCGACGCGGACGGCTTGGCGGCCAGAGCATGCGCGCGGCGGTGGGCGTGTTGCGCGACTACAGGCAACTGCTCAAGCTGTACAGCGTCGAGCGAATCCGCGCCGTTGCCACCAGCGCCGTGCGCGAAGCAAGCAACTCCGACAACTTCCTCGACCGTATCTTCATGGCCACCGGAATCCAGGTCGAGGTGATCTCCACTTCGCAGGAAAGCCGGCTGACCACGTCGGCCGTCCGTCAGGCGGTGGGTGATGCCCTGGCGATGGATCGGGGCGACGTGATGATCGCCGACGTGGGTGGAGGCAGCACCCTGCTCACCGTGCTCCATGAAGGCAAACTGGCCGCCTCGCAGAGCCTCAGCCTGGGCTCCATCAGACTGCAAGAGATGCTGCTGACCAGCGAGGAAACACCGGCGCGCTCGGCCGAGTTGCTGCGGCAGCACATCGCAAACGAAACTACAAGCCTAAAGGGTTCGCTGCCGCTGGACGCCGTCCGCTCGTTCGTGGCCATCGGTGGAGACGCCCGTTTCGTGGCCCGCCAGATCGGCAAGCCGACCGCTTCGGAAGAATTAGCCATCGTCGACCCGGCCGAGTTCGACAAACTGGTTCGCCGCTGCATACGTCTCACGCCGGAGGAGTTGGGCAAGCGGCACGGCCTGACATTCGCCGAAGCGGAAACGCTCAACCCCGCGCTTCTGGTCTATCAGAGCATGCTCCGTAAAACCAAGGCGGAGCAGATGGCCGTCTCCTACGTTTCCATGCGCGACGGCCTGCTCCTGGAGTTGGCTCGCGACGTGACGGGCGAGGAAGACCGGGTGCTGCTGGACAGCGCGATTGACTCGGCCACGGCGATCGGCGAGAAGTATCATATCGATATGGAGCATGCCAGCCACGTGGCCGATCTGGCGGTCCGGCTGTTCGACGAGTTGCAGGCCGATCACGGCCTTGGGGCGCGTCACCGCTTGCTGCTGCGAGTGGCCGGGTTGCTGCACGAAGTGGGCGGGTTCGTCAGCAATCGGGCGCACCACAAGCACAGCTACTATCTGATTAGCAACGCCGAGGTATTCGGGCTGGGCCCGGACGAAATCATGATCGTGGCTCAAGTCGCCCGATACCATCGACGCAGCCCGCCAAAAAGGTCGCACGTCGAGTTCATGGCGTTACCGCGCGAGACTCGGGTCGCGGTCAGCAAGCTGGCGGCTCTGTTGCGAATGGCCGACGCGCTAATCCGCGGCCACGCCCGGTTGGCGGCCGACTTCCGATTCGAGCGCCGCGGCGACGAACTTACCATCTACATGCCCGGCGCCGCCGACTTGCTCCTGGAGCATCGCGCCGTCGCCAGCAAGGGCGACCTATTCGAGGACATCTACGGAATCAAGGTCCGACTTGAGGGCGCGTAAAGCATTCTTTCCCGCCACTGCCCACTATCAACTATCAACTACCAACTATCAACTACCAACTACCAATGGGCAAGAAAAAACTTGATTCGGCCGAACTGTATATCAATCGGGAGTTGAGCTGGCTGGAGTTCAACGATCGCGTGTTGCGGGAGGGGCTGTCGGACGAGGTGCCGCTGATGGAGCGGTTAAAGTTCCTGGCCATTGTGAGCGCCAACCTCGACGAGTTCTTCCTGGTTCGCGTGGCGGGGCTCATGCAGCAGCGGTCGGCCGGGCTAAGGCGTCGCGATCCGGCCGGCTTCACGCCCGTCGAGCAACTCACCGAGATCAGCCGCCGCGCGCACCAAATGGTCGACGAGCAGACGGCCGGAATCGCCACGGCAATGGCCGGCTTGGTAGGACACGGACTGCGAGTCTTCGAGCCGAGCGAATGGACGGCGGATCAGCGCATTTTGCTTGGCGAGGAGTTTGCCAAGCGAATCCTGCCGGTGCTGACACCGCTGGCCATGGAAGAGTTGGAGCCCGCGCCCCTGCTACCCGGCATGCAGTTGCAGGTTGCGGCAGTGGTTGCAACCGGCGAGGAGGCTGACGCGACGACGGAGAAGATGGTCGTGGTTCCGGTGCCGACCCAGTTCTCCCGCTTCGTGGAGATGCCGTCGGAAGAGGGTATCCAATTGGCTCGGCTGGGAGACATCATCGCCCAAAACATCGCGGCGGTGGTTCCCGGCTGCCGGGTATTGGCCACCGGCGTGTTTCGCATCACGCGCGACGCCGACGTAACAGTTCACGACGATGACGTCAGCGACCTGCTCCAGGCGGTCGAGGATGCTGTTCTTGCACGGCGGCGGCGCGCGGCCGTTCGGCTGGAAATATCGGCCGGGATGGACGGGCGAATCAAAAAGTGGCTGGTCGACTGGCTGGAGGTCCGCCCGGAAGACGTTTATGTGGTTGACGGCATGTTGGACGCCACGGCGCTAATGGAGATCGTCGCTCGGGAAGGATTCCAGGACCTGCGACAGGCTGTTTGGCCGCCCCAACCGCCGCGCGATCTGATCGGAAGCGAGAACCTCTGGCAAACGCTGGAAGATCACGACGTGATGCTCTTCCATCCCTACGAGAGTTTCGACCCGGTAGTTAGAATGCTGGAAGAGGCGGCCGACGATCCAAATGTGCTGGCCATCAAACAGACGCTCTACCGCACCAGCGGCGATTCGCCGGTCGTCGGCGCACTGGAGCGGGCGGCCGCCGGCGGCAAGGAAGTTACCGTGCTGGTCGAACTCAAGGCCCGATTCGACGAAGCCCAGAACGTCGGCTGGGCCCGGCGACTGGAGAACGCCGGCTGCCACGTGATCTACGGTATTGCCGGGTTCAAAACGCACGCCAAGGCGCTTCTGATAATTCGGCGCGAAGGCCGGCGAATCCGGCGGTTCGTACATCTGGCCACCGGCAATTACAACGATAAGACGGCCCGGCTCTATTCCGACATCGGGCTGATGACCTCCGACCGCGACATGGCGGCCGACGTGGCCACCTTCTTCAACCTGCTGACCGGCTATTCGGAGATGGTCGGCTGGTCGAAGCTGGCCATTGCGCCCACCGGGCTGCGGCAGCGGTTCCTCGATATGATCGACCGGGAAATTCAAGCATCGACACCCGACCAGCCCGGCCTGATTATGGCGAAAGTGAACTCGCTGGAGGATCCGGATATATGCCGGGCACTGTACGAGGCCAGTCAGGCCGGCGTCAAGGCGCGGCTGAACGTGCGGGGTATCTGCTGCCTGCGACCCGGTGTCAAAGGCGTCTCGGAGAACATCGAGGTATTCTCCATCGTCGACCGCTTCCTGGAACACGCCCGCGTCTTCTACTTCCGCAACGGCGGACACGAGGAAGTATATCTAGGCAGTGCCGATTTGATGCGTCGAAACCTCAGCCAACGCCTGGAAATCCTCTTTCCGGTCGCCGATCCCAAATTGCGAAAGCGTCTTGTGGGGATACTCGGGAAGTGTTTTGCCGACAACATGAAATCGCGCCGGCTACTCTCCGACGGCAGCTACGAACCGGTGCTTCGCAAGGGTAAACGGGTTCGGGCACAAGAGGAGTTCTACAAGGCCGCCCGAGAGGCTGCCCGATCGGCCGACCAGACCACCACCCAATTCCGCCCCCTAACCCGACCCGAGCAATAGCAGGTGTTGCGACTTACGGGTTCGGAGCCGCCCCGTCCTCGGGGCGGGTAACGTTGCGGCGGGCAGTAGTCTCAACGGGTATTGGTCGGGCATCGTAACCCGCGGCGAGGACGCCGCGGCTCGGCGCGGTTTACGCCTCCGGCGTTTCAGTCTCGGGCTCTTCCGGAGCGGCCGGTTCGGGTAGGCCGCCGACGATTTGTTCGAGTTCGATGTGCGATTCGATTTCGCGAAGCATCTCGACGGTCGGCTCGGTATCGTACTTCCAATCGTCCAGCACCAACTGCCGCTGCTTGCCGTCCTGCTCGTGTCGAACCTTGGCGATGCCCTTCTTCTTCCATTGCTTCTTGTTGAGCAGGGTGATCTGGTCGAACTCGAGTTGCTTTCCCCAACTGGTACTCAGTCCGTTCTCGTCCATTTCAATCCAGCGCTTTCGGACCACCAGAAGAACGATAATGCAGAGCACGCCCGGCACGGCCACCACGGCCGCCAACACGAGTTGCAATTGGATATCGGTCACCTCCTTGGGCGCGCCGGGAAACTCGTCCGACCACCCGCGCTCGGCGGCGACTTCCGACCAATCGCCCAGCCGGGCCTCGTCCTTGAGCCGTTCGTACTCCAGTGCTCGTTCGCGCTGCCTGGGATAGGTGAATGTCCCGTCGTACGCGAACCAGAGTGCCATGCCGATACAGCCCAGCGCCATCAGTTTCAGCCGCCCAAGATAGCTTGCGTGGATTCTTGCCGTCACCTTCATGCCTGGCACACCTGCCTTTCGCGCTGCGGAGAAGAAGAGCCCCAATATGGCATTGCCACAATCGAATTGTAGCTTGCCCGACGGTATCTGTCCACGCTAGAACCGCCGAGGAGACACCGATTATCCCGTAGCTGGATTCGCAAGAATTCAGCCGCGAAGCGAATAACCGAATTCTTGCGAAACCGGCTACCCGATGGTTGGAATCGAGTGTTTTGGCCTGCTAGCGGACCGTCGCGTTCTCGGCCACCCAGCGGTAACTGTAGAGCCAGCCGTTGGCGACGTACCAGACGTCCGGGCGGCCGGCAACGTGCGACCAGTGCTGCATCAGGGTTGAGCCTCGCAGGCCGTCGATACCCGGGCGGGCGTCGTAGATCACGCTGTTGCGATATCGGTCGGCGTGCCACATGGCGTAGAATATGCCGCCGGCGGAATGGACCGCGTCGAACGCGCGATTCAAGAGGGCCACGTCCTCCGCATGATACCGGCCGGTGGGGTCCCGTTTTTCCATGACCACGTCGTAAGAAATGGTTTGATAGCCGCCGATTCCGTAGTAACGATACCGGCGGTTCCAGGGCAGGTAGCCGGTATCTTGCGGATGTGCGCGTTGGTCCCAGGCCCTCAGGAAAAGAAACTCGCCGGCGCAGACACTTTCCAGCTTGTCGTCCTGGTAGCCGCAAGGCGGGATGAACTCGAAGAGATACTGTCCGTAGGGGATCTGCTTGAGCCGCTTGAGAATGTCGTCGCGGCAGCCGATTATCTCCTCCCGATACCCGAGTGGCTTGTAAGCGCCGGCGTTGCAGGGATGCGTGCTGCTATGGACGACCGGTTCCCAACTCCGGTCGCGCGGCATCAGTTCCTCTTGCATGCGTTTCCACATATCGGGTCCCTTGATTCGCCGGCTGTTGATGGCGATGGAAACTGGAATGCGGTACAAGCGGCAAGCGTGTACCGACGCCTGGTAGCTATCGGAGTCGTCGTTCGTCATGCCCTGCCACCTCGCGCCCGGCTTGGAGCTTGTGCGGCGGCCCCAGTTGTCGTTCGACAGGGTGTAGGCAGCCTTGCGGTCGTCGTAGTAGCGGGCGATCGAGTCGAACGCGGCCGAGCCCAGGCCGGTCAGCTTCAACCGGATCGAGCTACTCCCGGCGAACCCGACGGAAACGAACGCCCGATTGCCCGGCTTGTCGAAGCGGACGCACTCGATGCCGCTGAAGAACTGGCCGGCCGTTCTCTCTTCCAGTTGTTTCCAGGCTTGCGAATCGTCGTCGCGACGCAGCGCCTTGGCGTCGGCGGAAAGACCCGAGATTCTGAACACACAGGTAACCGGGTATTGGAAGCCCCATTTCCGCCACATCTCTTGGTCGACGGAGATTGTAAAGGCATGTTCCGACACGGCCGCACCGCTCGCCGCACTGTTCAACGGAGCGGGCGTGGCCAGGGAAATGCAAGTAAACAGAGTGACTAACAAGTACTTCACGTGTGTCTCGTTCCGACTGAGTGGTTCACAATTTGGGTGCCACTGCTGGCTTGTCCAGCAGTGTTGCTGCGGAGTGCGTGCGTTTCACTGCTGGACAAGCCGGCAGTGGCACCCCTTTTCAACGCTGTTGTTGGACGGTTACTAAGCCAGCGGCTTGCCTTGGCTGATTATGGTTACGTTGGCACGGGCGCTTAGGCCGTCGGGCGAGCCGGCGGTGAACTTCACTTCGTTCGCGCCGGCCGAAAGTGTCGGCAGCGGGCCCTGGGGCTTCACCTCGGCCAGCACTTCTCCCTTGGGGCCAAAAAGCTTGCAGTCGGTCGGACCGTTCAGCTCGAGGTAGCTGCCCGAGCTGATCTCGACGGGAAAAGTGATTGTCCGGCCGCCGATAGTAACGGTCGGGTTGATCAGCTTGCCGCTGACCAGCGGGATAGCTTTGATGGGGCTAATGTGGCAGGTGGCCTGCTTGCCGGGCGGAAGGTTGTTGTACCAGACGGCCAACCGCTCGATTGCATTGTAGCGGACCGTCTGCCGATAGGTCGAGTAGATCGATCCGTAGGGCCACTTGTAGTTGGCGTGCCGCTCGCCCTCGGGTTCAATTAGCTCGAAGTATCGCCAGCCGGTGAAGTCGACGATCACGTAGTGGTCGCCGTCGGCCCGAGAGATATGAGTCGGGTTCTTCACCTGGAAGTTCAGCACCTCCTGCTGCCCGTCGCCATGGACCCAAACTCCCAATGCCTGCTGGCCGGAGAGGTTTAGCGTCGGCTCGAAGAGCTTCTCAGCCCGGGCCCACGTTCCCGCCCGGCCGGCGCCCTTGTGAGAGGCGCTGAAGCAGCCGCTTAAGGGCTCCACCTTGATTTGCGCGTTGGACGGCCGCAGCGTGGCGGTAACGCCGGGGGCCGAGCCGCGCATCGGAACATCGTCGGCCACGGTAAAATCGGCCAGGGTAACGTTGCCCGGCGCGTCGTAGGGCCCGGCGGCCATCAGGGCCTCGATCCGCAGGCGGAGCGGCTGATCGCCGAACTTATTGGTCGTCTGCCAACTGCTGCTGGAGTCGTTGATTCCAGTTACCTTGTGCTTGGCATACTCGACCGGCTGGAATCGCCAACCTTCTTTGAGGCTGCCGATCAACGTGAACTCCTCGCCGGGCGTTCGCAGCCTGGCTTTGACCGGTTCGGGAACCTTGCCCGAGTGACGAAGGTCCTCGTAGCGTTTGATGATCTTTGCCAGTCTGGAGAGGGCGGGCGTGGATTTGATGCTATCCGGCCCGATGCCCATCAGCGACATGCCCACGTCGAGCCCCAGGCACTTGCCCATCAGGTATTCGATGTCGTCGCTGAAGGTCGGCTCGGCCTGTGCTCCGTGCCAGGTTTTTACGGCCCACCACCCCAGGTGACCCGGCATGAACATTCGCCGGTAGCCCTCGTTCGCCCCGCAGTGGATGTCGATAAACCGCTTGTGACTTCTGGTGGGATGATCCCAAGCGCCCAACCGCGAACGGACGTACCAGAGATGATGGTGGAAGGTGCTCATTTCCATCAGGGCCGGCTTCTTGAGCCGCTTCCAGATCTCGAAGACGAACGTCGAGCCGTAATGCCAGCCGGCCGGCCGGCCACCCAGCACGTCTTCACCGTCCAGGGCGTCGAGGTACATCATGTCGAACCCGCAGGTATTGAACATCTCGGCCGTCTTGCCGGCCACTTCTGCCAGCAGTGTGGTTTCGGGGTCGGGCACGAAGAGTCCAAAACACTGCTTGAGATGATGGACCGTGGCGCCCTGCTTGTGTTTCGACACCTTCGTGCCGCAGGCGCCGCGCCGGCAGCCGGTGAATGCGTACGGCGGCTCCTTGGAGATGCCACCGTAGGTGATCAGCTCGTCGTCGATCTGAACCGTGACGCTGTTGCGAACGAAGAAGCCCGTGGTGGTCGACATCTTCGTGGTCGGTTCGGCCACCGGCACCACGTGGGCTTTTTCGTCGAGCGCGGCGGTGAGGGTGAAGGCGGCGTCTTTGGCCAATCGCGGGTCGGGAACCGGCGTAACCCAGGGGCACTTCTTGTTGATAAAGAACGCGTAGGTGTGCAATCCAGCCTTGATGCCGGCCGCGTGCAGCTTGTCGATAACCGCTTTGAAGCTGGCCGTTCCGTTGGGATACGTCTTGGGGTTCGGCAGACAATCGCCGAAGCGGAACGAATTGCCGCCGTGGAAATCGATCTGCGTCAGCCCCAGCGTGTTGGCCAATGTGATCCAACTGTCGACCTTCGCTTCCGACATGTCGCCGGAGTTGAATAGGTACGAGCCCTGGTTGATCTCTTGCCCCAACGCCCAGGGGCCGCCGATGGGCGAATGCGGCAGTTCCTTGGCGGCCGCGACCACCTCCTGCATGGTCGAGCGGAGCTTGTCGGCCGGGCAGCCGATGAGCGACACTTTCGCGCCCGCACAGCCGAACCGGCTGTAACACTTCGCTCGAAGTAGACTCACCGGCCGCGGTATGCCGGCAACGTTCGTTTTCAGGTCCAGGGCCAACGCGCAGGCCACGAACGGTTCGTCGGGCCTCGCCTTGAGCGTGAGCGGTATGTCGGCAAAGGTAACCTCTTCAACATCCTCCGGGCTGACCGAGACGACCTCCATCACGATATCGTGCTTTCGGACGAGCGGTCGAATGACAACCGTCGCGCCCGATTGGCCGAATTGTGCGGTGAGCAGACCATCGGCATAAGTGACGGCCGAGACAGCGATCCCCTTGCTGTCCTTGATCAGGCTGAACGCCGGGTGCGATTTGTTTCCGCCGCAGTAGTCCTTGCCGCTCTGCTTGTCGACGAACTGGAGATTCCGCCCGTTGGACCCGATGACGTACTTGAGATACTCGTTCTCCAGCGTGCAGGCTGGCTCGGCTTCGGCGGCAGGCAGATTCCCGGCCGACAGTCCCGCAGCCACAACGCCCGCGCTACCGCCGACGAAGGCGCGTCGCGTAATATTGTTTTTCATCGGATGATTCTCTTGCCAGGTGTGATTGTGCGAGCGATCCCGATCACGGCGTGGTTGCCACGGCAGGAGGGATACGTGACCGTATCGAGAGTCTAGCCCATGGGGAAGGCGCATTGCAAGGGCGTGGCTAGATGACAGCCAAACGACTGCCGAACGCCTGGTCATCTTTACCCGCTTCCCCGAGCCCCACAAGACGAAGCCCCGGCTCATCCCGGCCTTGGGGCCCGAGGCCGCTGCCCAACTTCAGCGCGGGCAACATTTCGCCCCTTGGGCAACATGTTGCCCCTTCGGTAGAAAGGCCGACGTTTGGTGTAGGATTGTCGGGAATTCGTAACGATTTACCGTGTCACAACTTATGCCGATTTTTGCCGTCCGGCAGCCGATTTGGAACGTGAGTTGCATTCCGCAACAAGCATGTCAGACGTGGATCACTGTAATATCTGCCGCATTCGGGATCTTCTAAAGGTCGTGACGTTGTGACAATCTAACTTTTCTTAGGGAGCGAGGGATTGCAATGCTAGTTCTAAGCCGGAAAACGGGAGAACGGATTTCGATCGGGCCGGAGATTGAGGTCGTCGTATTGGGTATCCACAAGGGCAGAGTGAAGCTAGGTTTCTCGGGTCCGCCGGAGGTGCCAATCCATCGAGAGGAACTTCGGCAACGGATTGGGCCGGACCAGGCAAGGCAACTTACTGCCCGACCACGCAAAGCGAGGGGCCTCGCCTGATGGCAACAACCAGATTACAGGACGCAATCGAGTCCAATACGTCATCGACAGCTCGATGGGCACCGACCATGGACATTCGGATTACCAGAACATCAGACGCTCATGAGACAGTCCTCCGCGTCGATGGTCAGCTCCACTCCGGGAACGTCTCCGAACTGACCAAGGAACACCGGTCCGTGGATGGGCCTCTGATTCTGGACCTGTCGAACCTCCAGTCGGCCGACCCGAGCGCCGTCGACGTGCTCCTCGAACTTGTCGCGCTGGGCGTACGAATTCGAGGGGCCTCGCCGTATATCGAGTTGCTTCTGAAAAGGAAACCGTGTGCTGGCTCAGGACTGCCGGAATAGTGCAGTTCGTCCAGGGATTGCACGCGGAGTCGTGGTCGAGCAAACTGCTCCCACTAATCCTGGCAGAATTCCGGGGAATTCCGGGGACAGAGAATTCCGGGGGTGAATTCCGGGGACACGAACCGATTATGGTCGTTTGCGTAATTTCGATGGGCGGCCTGGTTTTCCGGGACGGAGCCTGCGATCAACGATTCGCTCCAGGCGCTCCACAAACGTCGTATTGCCCAAGGGATAGCCGCGCCACTTCTCGCGGAAGTTGATCCTCCTCGTATACCGGCGATGCGCCTCGCCGATCGCCCGCGCCAAGGCATCCTCGGATTGCGGGACCGCAATCAAGTGAACATGATTGGGCATCAGGCAGTACGCCCAGACCTCGACACCCCGCTGCTGGCACCACTCGCCCATGAGTTCGACGTAAGCCGCGTAGTCGTCCTCGCGGAAGAACGTCTACTGCCGACGATTCCCCCGCTGCGTGACATGATGCGGCAAACCAGGCACAACCAATCTGGCCAGTCGAGGCATGCCACGAACGTATCCAATCTTGCCCAAAATGTCAATATTGGTTCGTGTCCCCGGAATCCCCCGGGTGCAGGAACGGGCTTCTGAAGAGTCTCGCGCAAAGCCGCAAAGAGGCCGAGTCGCAAAGGGACAGGAAATGCCTATGGTGTTCTAATCCGTGCGTATCCGTGAT
>CAZDHN010000155.1:0-10999 GCA_964505115.1 uncultured Planctomycetaceae bacterium | reverse complement strand
AAGTCGGACAATCTGGCGGTGAGATTGCGTGCCGCGAGCGGCTCGGTGGTCTGCTGCAATACTACCATCGCAAGGCAGCGTAGTGGTTTTCTCGCGTTAATGCGTTTATTTGCCGCTCAGAGTACGCGCGTATCGCCGGATTCCCGTGGGGCATTGCCAATTTCTTGGCGCTCAAGCACCCGCATCGGCCGAGAATACGGCGCGGTGGCTCGCTCAAAATCAAATCATCACGGCGATTGCGGGGCGTTCGAGTTTTTTGACTGCACGCCATCTGTCGTGGGGGCCAAAACTCCGTGGACCAGCGCAGCACGGTCGACATGCTTTCGTGTTCTCATGTGTTCAGTATAAGTTTCAGTGGACGGCGACAGCCGCATTCACATAACGGCCGATACGAGTTCCTTGCATTTTTCGAGCAGGATACCAATATCCACACTGTAAGCGAGATAATGAACGTCGAGTTCTTTCCATCGCCTGACGGTTTTCACGGTATCGGCAAACGTACCGACAACCACGCCTTTTGCCTTACAGGCGTCGATGATTCCGGCCATTCTGTCGAACACTTGAGGATGATCAATTTGGCCGGGGATTCCCAACGATTGCGATAGGTCGTATGGACCGATAAAGATCACATCGATTCCTTGAACTTCCAGTATTGAATCGATATTTGCGATAGCCTCTTCTCCTTCAATTTGAAGGATAATCAATACATCATTGGCCTTTTTGAAGTACTCGAACCGATCCATATCGGAATAGTTCGCAGCGCGTACGAACCGACACACGCCGCGCATTCCATGAGGAGCGAATTTTGCATGTCTGATGACTTCACGCGCTTTGTCTGCATTCGTAATCTGAGGCACTTGAATACCGCCAGCTCCGATATCAAGAACTTCCCCTATTAGTGATGGAACATTTTCCTTAACTCGCACAATAGGAAATATGTCGGCACTTTCGGCGGCGCGAAGCAAACCTTGAAGTGAACGAACCGTGTTCGGCCCATGTTCCAAGTCAAGGATCACAAAGTCCATCCCGGCGTATCCCATTGCTTCGACGATGGCGGGATCTTCGGTCTTTGAAAACGGCCCGAGCACCGGGCCGTTCGTAATCTTTTCGCGAAAGGCGTGGATACGTTCGGTGAGCATTTCTATATCCTACTGTTTCACAAACTGCAGTACATCTTTCTTCGGCTCAACTCCCAACCCCGGACCGTCAGGCACCGAGAAATACCCTTCCGCGCACTGCATGTTGCTTTCAAGGTATTGTAGATTCCTGTCGAAAATCGAGTGCTGGTATTCGTGCATTACCAGGTTGTCAAGCGCGACGGACACTTGAAGACTCGCCGCTTGGAAAACTCCGATTCCGATGCTTGCGTGAGGCATGACTTTGCAATGAAAAGCACGTGCCATCTGGCATATCTGCCAAAAGGAAGTGATTCCCGTTCGTCCCATTTCCGGCTGAATCACGTGCATGCAGCGTCTCTCGAATCGCGGTCGGTATTCAAAAACGGTCCGCAACTCCTCGCCGATTGCAACCTGCGTCTTCACGGAACGAGCAACAAACGATTGTCCTTCCACATCTTCCGGCTCGACCGGCGCCTCGGCAACGTAGAGACCATAATTCTCCAATTCACTAATCAGGGAAATCGCCTCGGCCGCGGTGAACTTCCAGTGCATATCGATCAAGATACGGGGCCCGGCTCCAACGGCGTCCCGCAGGGCCTTCATTTCGTTGACGATACCATCATGTGAGACGACTGCCGCGAATTTGAATGCGGGAAATCCTTTGTCCACCCACTCCTTGGCCAGGGCAACACGTGCGTCGAGTTCCGGCTTAGGCAGCCCGGACACGTAGGCGGGTATCTTGGTGTGCCGTTTCGATCCGAGCAACTGGCAGACCGAGAGGCCCGCGAGTTTCCCGCGAAGGTCCCATAAGGCGATATCGAGAGCGGCAATCGCGTCATGATAGAAGCCGCCGAAAAACCCTCGCACTCTGAGCGCATTGTACAAGTCTTCATAGATCTTCACCACGTCATGCGGGTGCTGGCCGACAACAAGCGGACCGATCAATTCACGAAGAATCGTCGCGGGCACTTCGGGAGCGACCACGGCAACACACTCTCCCCATCCATAGGCGCCGTTTTCGGTCGTCACCTTCACCAACACGGAGTGATCATTTACGCTGTAGACTGTTTTATTTCCCGGCCGCACAAAATAGCCTTTTTCATTGGGCCGGATACCTGATTCGAGTGGTCCAAGGTAGGGCACATCCCTGGGAATACTTAAGGGAAAGACTTCAACGCTTTCGATTCTGTCGGTCATCACGCACGCCTCCGGGGTACACATTATTGAACGAAGTACTGGCTCGTCTTCTCATAGAGTTCGTCGAAAACCCGAAGGGAACATTCGTCAACGGCATGGGTCGGTCTTCTGCAATAGTCGCTTTCGATGATCCCGCGTCTCTTCAATATCATCTTCTCGAATCGGATGATCATTTCAACGTTTTGTCGTATATGATTGAGCGTTGCAACCAAGATGTTGTGCACCTCGATCGCCTTCTCGCGGTTACGTTCAAAATAGCTGTTGTAGACTTGCAGGTACAAATCATACATGGAGCATCCGGGCATCACGCCCACGGCGCCACGGTCAAAACCTTCGATCATCTGAAACCCTGCATTGCCGATAAACACGTTAATCCCGTCCTCCGTCAGTCTCAGCAATTCGCTGATGTAGTGTCCGGGAGGTTTGCATTCGATTTTGTATACCGCGATATTCGGAACTTCCTCCGAGAGCTTTGCGAAGATCGCCGGATGGACGGGGACGCCGGTTTGCTCGGGCGCGTATTGAACGATCACGGGTATACTTACCGCACTGCTTGTTTCCTTCAGGTGTTGATAGAGACTCTCGCCGCCAGGCTTGAGGAAGAACGGTGGAAGAACCATCATGCAGTCCGCCCCCGAATCTTCGATCACTTTCGCCCACTTCACGGCAACTTCCGTGGAGTGCCGCGTGTTCGAGATCACGCACCGCGCACCGAGTGCCTTGCACTCGTCCACGGTGATTTTGATGTTCTCGATTTCTTCCTCGTACGAAAGCTTGTAGTATTCTCCCGCGATCCCAAAAAGGGTTACACCGTGGCACCCTCCTTCAATGAGTGTACGCAAGGCATTCTTGTAACTGCCGTAGTCAAACTCACCCGTTTTGGTGAATGTTGCGGGCGCGATGGGAAAGATTCCCCGGATTTCCCGATCAGGCGTTTCACACATCATGAGGTGGCCTCCGTTTCTGTAACCGTTCACGGTACGAAATGCCGTGTTTAGTCGGCGGGTTTGCCCGCCGGCTAAACGAACTGGGGATCAAACAACACTTTCAAGCTCTTGCTTCCATCCGATGCGATCTTGAAAGCTTCCTTGTACTTTTCCAGGGGCATTATATGTGTTACGATATCCCGAAATTCAATGGATGACTGTTCCAACAGAGCGATCGCCTGATTCCATGCGCCGGCGGATGACGCGAATACGAAATACAGGTCGATCGCTTTGTAAGCGACTGTCGGCCAATCGAACTGCGTTGTCGTGGTGATCGAGCCAAGCTCAACGATTTTGCCGTTCCTCTTCACAAGCTCCAGCGACGTGTTGAATCCGAGGATGTTGCCCGTGGCATCGACAACCATGTCAGCATAATCCCCGTGGTTATTGTCCAGCAGGTATTCAACTGGGTTTGTCTTGGACGTGTCAATGGAATGTTCGATGCCAAGGCTTTTTGCGATTGGCATTTTGACTGGTGAGAAGGATTGTCGCCCGACGAGAAAGACCTTTCTCGCCCCCATTTCCTTCGCCACCAAGGCGCTCAAGACGCCGCAGGGTCCCGGTCCGATCACGACAACCACGTCGCCCTCGTGAATGCCCCCTTTGATGGAGACACTTTCGGTGGCGATGGCCAACGGTTCAACGATTGCCGCGCTTTTCAGATCGACCTCTTGTCGCAATTTATGAGTAAACCTGGGGTTAAGCAGGACATGCTCGGCAAATCCGCCGTCGTGGGTCCATCCGAGGATTTGTTTGTTCGCGCAAAGCTGGAAATGTCCGTCGCGGCACTGCTGGCATTGTCCACACACGTCCAGCGCGGTTTCAGAAACAACCGTGTCTCCGACTCGAAACCCCGTAACCCCCTCTCCGACCTCGACAACTACCGCGGAAAACTCATGCCCGAGAACAACCGGCGGCTGGTAGATGTGCGTTTTGTCATTGATGATATCAAGGTCGCTCTGGCATATGCCCGCATATGCAACCTTCGCCAGGATGCGATCCGGGCCGGGTTCCGGAACGGCAATATTTTCCAAGTGGATATCGCCGCGGGTTTTCGATTTTTTGACAAGTGCTTTCATGTTTTTCAGATCGAGCCGAATACGAATGAGTTGTTCAGGCTGTCGTTGGTTCTACAGAGGCATCAAGCGAGGACGACGTAAACCACGATGCGGATTGCCAGCACCAGCCCCCACCACAAATAGAAATTCTTCCATCCGGAGTACTTTCGGCGTTCCGATTCCGGCAGCCGGGCGTAGGCAGGCTTCCAGATGATTTCGCCGGGTATTCTGGTTTGGTCCGGCTTCTTGCTCAGCAGCGAAATGGCAACCATCAAACCGAGGCAGAATACCCAGTTAATGAAAGCCCTGTTGAGGAACGGTGAGATAATTTCGGAAAACTGCCCCGTGGAAACCTCTGCCAGGACATTGAGCAGAATGCCGGCACAGATTCCCAGGACCAGCGTCCAGTTTGCCGCCGGTGCGGTTGCCCGCTTCCATAGGATACCCACCAAGAAGATCACCGCGATCGGGGGAGCGAAGTACGCGGCCATGTCCTGGAGGTAGATAAACAATCCATCGCCGAAAAGCAGGATAAAGGGTGCCCAAATGGTGCCGATCAACAAGATGATCCCGGTTGACCAGCGGCCTACCCTGACCAGTTCCGCTTGCGGCGCGTCTGGTCTGACGTGACGTTGATAAACGTCGATCGTAAAAATTGTGGAACTGCTGTTCAACAGACTCGAGACGGTCGACATGATGGCCGCCGCCATGCCGGTCAGCACGATGGAGACAAAACCGGCCGGGATGAGGTCTTGCACCATCGTCATGAAGACCTTGTCTTGCCGCATCCCTTGCCCATAAAGGGAAAACGCAATCATGCCCGGCAGAACGACGATGAGCGGAAGAAGCTGTTTGATGAACCCGGCCAGAACGATACCCATTCGGGCGTCCCATTCGCTACGGGCGCCGAAGCAGCGTTGGATATAGAACTGATTGGCGCAGTTGTACCAGACACCCAAGGTGATCCAGAGCGTGGCGACGCCGGTCCAGGGAGCAAACGAATCGTGGGCGGGCCGGATCAGGTGGGTGCGCGTGACGTCGGCTGCCTGGTTCGCCGCCCACACCGCGGCCAATCCGCCGGCCTTGTCGAGTGCCACGAACGTCACGTAGGTGCCGGCCACCAGCAGGATAACGACCTGCACCACGTCGGTCCAAACCACGGAGACCAGCCCACCGTAAATACTATAGATACCCGTCGTTACGGCAACGATGACGATCCCCAACAGCAGCGAGCTGCTGATCTGGCCCGAGGCGGTCATCGCCGCCCCCTCGGGCGAGAAGAGGTCCTGAAAGATCAGTCCCCCGGCGTAGAGTGCCCCGGCCAGCAGAACGAACACGCTGTGCGTGATGGTGAGCACGGCGAAAATGGAACGCGTGTGCCGGTCGAACCGGTCCTCCAGGAACTTGGGAATCGTGTATATCTTCTTTCGGAAGTAGTAGGGCAGAAAGAAGAAGATCAGCAAGCTCATTGCCAGAAACGCGGTCCACTCCCAATTCGCGGGCGCGATGCCGAACAGGTAGGCCGCGCCCACCATCCCGATGAAATGCTCGGTCGAAATGTTCGAGCCGATCATGGAAAGGCCCACGGCGTACCACGGCAACTTCCGGCCGGCCAGAAAATAGTCGTCGGCCGTCTCTTGCTTGTTCTTCCTGGCGGCATATAGGCCGACGAACAAGATAGCGACGAAGTACAGAACGAAAACAAAAAGTGTAATAAAGTCCACGTTTTCACTAAGCTAGTAAGTCTTATTCAAGATCAATGGTTATTCCGTCCGGACAACCCGGCTCCTCGGGCGGTAACCGCCATTCGCCGATTGGATATCTCCGTGGCCTCATGGGCTGGAGAACCTGCTCGTTGCCCGGCCGGGCACGAACGCTCGCGTGTCGCCGACCTCTTTAGCTTGACCTTCAAACGTCAGCCCGAACGCGACCGGCTCAGCCGTGGCCGGCACGTCGAGTGCCACCACGTTCGGCTGGGGCGTTCGTAACGAAGAGACCCGGCCGGCGAGGCTGGCCCGGCCAAGTTTCATCCCCTCGGGCACGTGAAAGAACAGCGTTGTCGGATCGCCGCCGTTGCCCCGCACTTTGCCA
This sequence comes from uncultured Planctomycetaceae bacterium, assembly GCA_964505115.1. Lineage (GTDB taxonomy): Bacteria > Planctomycetota > Planctomycetia > Pirellulales > Thermoguttaceae > CAZDHN01. The sequence continues at coordinate 4,549 of CAZDHN010000155.1, read as the reverse complement.
CGGAGTTGGCTCTTTTCGGCGTCCCAAACGATGTCGCTAGTCTCGACCACTCCCTGGCTGAAGTGCCCGCTGGTGCCGACCAACTGAGGTCGCCCCAGTTTCGGCCGCAACGCGAACAACCTGCCCGACTTGGCCAATAGCGGTAGTTCAAGCCGTTCACGCCGCGACTTGACGAGCTTCTGTTGCCAGAAGTCCCAGAGCAAATAGTCTTGCGGCACGGTTGCCGGCTTGTCCCAGCCACGGCAACGGGCGGCCACTTCGTCGAGATTCAGCCGCACGTTGCGTTGCCCATCGCCCTGCACATCTCCCTGCACGTCAAACACGCCGAACAGCACGTACGGCCCGTCGGCTTCACCGGGATTCATTCCCCAGAGCAGATAGGGTGAGTTCTCCCAGAGGTCCAAGGGGCGTCCGGCCACCGGCAGCGGCGGAAAGAGGCGTTGATACATGCTGATGTACTTCTGCGGCAACTCGTCGAGCACCTCGCCGTAGGTCATCACCGTGCCGGACAGCGCGATCCACGACATCCACATCCGATTCCACTCAATCGGTTTCTCCTTGCCGTATCGAACACAGATCACCGCGCTGGGATCGTTCAGCCACAACCGGCGATTGTAGAACCAGACTTGGGCCGTGCGGTAGTAAGCCGTGGGATTGTTTCCGAAGGAGTCGCCGCTGATACGTACGTCGTTCGCCAGGCCCATGCGAACGCCGATCGGGCCACCGATGGTGCGGTAGAAAACGTCGTCGCCCAGTCCGCGGCGCACGGCTTCCAGTCCACATCGCATAACCTCCACCTTGGTCATGGTTGGGTCGTGGAACTTCGGCGGAGATATGGCCGAACCCAGGAAGTCGTTGGTAACATACCTGAACCCCCGCTCGCGCCACGAACGGGCCGAGTCTTCAAAGTACTGCTGCACGTCGGGCCGCGAGGTGTCGAAGGTGGCAAGTGCCGGCGCGCCGTAGTACCTCATCAGTTTCCGTGGCTGCCACGACCCTCCCCATGGACTTTTCACATAGATGGAACCATCCTTATTTTGTGCAAACCACTCGGGGTGCTTCTTGAAGACTTCCGAATCGGTCGAGGCCCAGTAGACGGGATACCATACGCCGGGGATAATTCCCGCGTCGGAAATCAGCCGGGCGAGACGGTCGAAGCCACCGAGTATCCTCCCCGTTTTGTTGGTCCAGTCGCCGTGTATCTGGTGATCGTCGCAAATGCGCATCGTATGATTACCACCGCGACTGGCGAAGTACTGCTTCACACAGGGAATGTTCTCTTCAACACCCTTCTCCAGACCGCTCCTGTACGTGACCATCTTCGCCTGAATCCAGCCAGAATACCAGGTGCACCAGGCAACCCGCGGTGGCCAGATCTTGGCCTTGTTGATCTTGCCCGCCAGATCGGCGTAGCGTTCGAGTTGCTCAAGCGGGTTGTCGTGCCGCGAGACGAACAGAATGTCGGTCTGGCGCAAGGCGCCGGGCATTAGCAGGCATCCGTTGCAGTCGCCATACGCGCGAAGGACCGGTTGCTCGTTGGGATTGGCGATTCTGAAGCGATTGTAGTTGTGCTTGCCCGTGAGGAAGCCGGCGGCTATCGTCGGCGACTCCAACGCGATCGTTTCGCTGCATGCGAGTGCCTTGGCTTCCGGGGCAAGAATCGTGGGCAGTGGCTTGCTCGTGCTGGTGCCATTGAGCAGGATATGCGGTTTGTCGGGATCGTGCTTCTCGACGAAGGTGCCCTCCAGCGGAGAAATGTGCCTCAGAGCAAGCGGTTTGTCGCTGGTGTTCGTTATCGTTAAGACGAACGTGAAGCAGCGATCGTCCAAGGCCGTTATGGTCCAGGTTTGGTCGAGTTGCTTCTGGGTGTCGTGATACCGCGTGACGGCCTGCTTGCCGGTTGTCTTGCTGCTGGCTTCGTAACGAGGCGAGTCGCCGCGGAGGACCGTGCCGTCGGCCAGGGTGACACTGGCGAAAGCTCCGGTCAACCCGGCAACATCCTGGCCGGCGGGAGGAAGCGGTTCACTTGCTTGAGTGCTCGACGGAAACAGGCATGGCATCGCTGCCAGGAAAACCCGAAGCGGCAAGTATTGGAAAACGGCAAGAGTGAGTGGCAAACGTTTTGGCATGGGAATGACCTTCCAGTGGAGTGCGGGGGGTAACCGCCCAGAGTCTACACCAGAACCAAGGCGGCGTCGATAATCTGGTGTGTCAATCGAGTAAGAATTTGCATCATTCCCGCGCCCGCGACTCTTGCCGATACCGCCCCGGTGACTGGCCGGTCACCTTCTTGAACCTCGCATTGACCATGCAAAGCTCAATAGCTGCAAGGTGTTGACGGAGCCTCCCGGAACAACGACCGGGAATGCAATTCGGGCAAGACATGACACAAGGAAGGGTTTGGCCAAGGTGGTTACTCAACGTAGATATTGATTTCGTTCCGTTTCCCAGGTTCAACAACGACCGTGATTCCGGACGTATCGTGGCGGTTGTATTTGATGGGGATTAACGACTCGACTTTCGGCACGCCGGTGTAGTCGACGCCACCTTCGATACTAGGATCGGGGCGGCCGCCCTTGCGCGGGGGCATGGCGACGACCCCTACGCAGTGCTCGCCAGCCACGGCTTCAAGCTGGTATCGGCCGTGCTGGTCGATCAGGGACGGTTTGCTCGGCGGTCCCGCTTTGGGCACGAACATCACGATACCCAACGGCAAAGGCTCTCCTCTATAGGTAACGGCGCCCGTCACCGGGTGCATCTTCGGCTCCGACGGTCCGCAGCCGAGAAGAAAGAGGCCGAGGATAACGGGTATCGCGATGTAGTGCTTCATGATGAACTAGGGCGACCAATGATTGACTTCTCCGCCGTCGATGGTTGCCAAATCCTGGTAGATATTGAAATCGATCGTATCGCTGATGAAATGCACGCTGCCGTCGGCAAACGCGAACTGGGCGCCGCCGAAATGCCGGCTGCCGAAGAAAACATCGTTGAATAGGCAGGTCCGGCCCCCGGTGCAACTCCGATAACAGAGCACCTCCGGATCGGAGTTCATCGGCCAGCGAATGTTCTTCGTCGTAAAGACGCAGACCTCGCCGCTGCTCGATTCGACGTGGGCACCTTTCGTCCAAGACCGCAACTCGAAGATTGCCTCGCCGATGGCCATCGTGTTTGAGCTCCCGTCTTTAATGTCGATGATCCGCGTGTGACTGAAGAGATAAAACACGCCGTCGGTGTAATAGTCTCCGCACATCGACGAATTGCCCGGAGAGACCAGCTTGCCGTCCCGTCCGGCACCCATCACGCCCCTGTAATTGGCCGTCGGATACTCTGGGTTGTATGGGTCGAATGGCTGTCTCCCATCGCTAGGGCAAAGGAACACGTGGGCGATTTGCTTGCTCGCTATCGAGATTCCCGAAACGTAGAGTTCCTCATGGCTGGACCCCTGTTCCAGGTAGGGCAGAACAAAAACGTTGAGCCCAAAATCAGGCCCACCGGTGGGACGGTGAGTGGCGCCGGGCGGGAAGGAGCCGAGTGCCTGGTGGTAATTGTGCAGCGCCAGGCCGATCTGTTTGAGATTGTTCGCACACTGCAAGCGTCGGGCCGCTTCCCGGGCTGCCTGCACCGCCGGCAACAACAGCGCGATCAGGATGCCGATAATGGTGATTACCACAAGGAGTTCCACCAGGGTAAACCCGTGACATTTCAGATCGCGGATTTCAGATCGCGGATTGGCGATCCGCGACCGACGAACCGAGAATCTACCCGAGATGTTCCTGATCATGTCGAGCAGAACTCCTCCTTCAGCAAATCTGCAATCATCTCCTCCGGCGGCGGCACCGCGCAAGGCCGCAAAGCACCAGCCCCGACAAGCACAATGTCATCGACAGCGGCTCCGGCACGACGGTGAGCCGTGCTGCGTTCACAAACCCGTAGCCCGTGCTGTTCATCATGGTGAGGGTCAGTGTAATCTTGTTGGTGGAGGGTGCCACGTTGTTCCAGATCAGGATACTCTGGTTCGTCTTGCAATTGAAGTTGCCCGAACTGACCTCGCTGCTTGTGTATTCGCTTTCGACCGTGATGTCCATAACGTCATAGTCGGTTGAAGTGCCCGCCGTACGACTGGCGACCAATTCAATGTTGTACCGAAGACTATTCTGCAGGCTACCAAAAATGATCGTGTCGGAATGATTAGCGCCATGCAGGTAAAAATAGTCCAACACTGCATTGCTATCAACCCAAGATCTCCCCCACCCATCGCTCTGACCACCAGTGGTATCGCTGAAATTGCCGCCGCCGGTGGCCAGCGTCACGTCGGTGGACCCACCAGCGGAGTCAAAAAGGGATTGGGGAGCGGTGGATGGGTCCGGGATCACATTCCAGATACCTCCTGGAGTCGGATCGGACTTCGTGTTGCTGAAATCGATCAGGATTGGTTCCGCCCGCACGGGCGCGGACAAGGCAGACAAGACGATGGCCGCCAGAATGAGGGAAAAGGGTCTTGCAAACATGCTACTGGTCTCCCGGGGCTGAACGTCACCGCTCGCAAGTA
>CAZDHN010000154.1:0-11010 GCA_964505115.1 uncultured Planctomycetaceae bacterium | reverse complement strand
CCGGCGGGCCCTCGGGCATCCTCTTGCCTTGGGAATCGCGGAAGTTCAAGTAGTTGGCGTAGCCGATCAGCGTCAGGTACGGCTCGTTGAACACGCCATGGCCGGGTCGCAGGGTGAGGTCGTACTGCTTGCGTGCCTCGCCATCGCCCTGATGGCACTTGCCGCAGTACTGGTCGAGCACCGGCTGCACGAGCCGCTCGTAGCTGATGCTCGTTGCGCCCCAGGGCGGCGGGTCCAACTGCCGGGCAGGTTGTCGCAGGGCCAGCCCGGTGCCCGTCGGCGGCGTGACGCTGTGCAACTCGTGGCAACCGACGCAGCCTCGTCGCTCGCCCGGCATCACGCCGGTAAAGGAACGCATCGTATGCACCGCCCGATACCGCTCGTCGAGCAACTGGAAGTGCAGTGCCTTTCCGGCGGGGACCTTAAAGGCAACGGAGCCGTCGGCCTGAACGGGCACGATACCCAGGATGCGTTTGACGCCGTCGTCCTGGACGGCCGAGACGACCGGCCCGGAAAAACGGCCGTCGCGCTGCCACGTCGAGTAGGTACGCGAGTCCATCTGGATCACCCGCAGGTACTTCACGCTCCCCTTGGGCAAGTCGTCCACTCCTTGGTAGACGTTGTTGCTGTAGAGCGTGCCGGGCAGCGACGGCTTGCGGTCCTTGCCGGTCCCCGGCCAAGCGACCCGGTCGGGCTGCTGGTGCGGACGGGCTCGCGGCGCCATCGGCATGGCGTGCCAGACGTTGTAGTGGCCTTCGTAAATCAGCTCGCGGTTGCCGTGTACGTCCATCAGGTAGAGCCTGAACCGCTCCCCGCCGCTGGTTCGCGAACTGCCCGTTCCCGCTCGGGCCGAGACCAAAAAATCCTCCTCCGAGAGCGGGTAGGGCGTCTTGTAGGCGGCGTACTTGCCCGAGACGTGGTAGTCGGCCGCTTCGTGCGGATCCAACGGCGGCGTGCCGCACTCGGGCCAGGGCACGTCGCAGGTGACCTTGGTCAATCCGTGCGGGAAGTTGAAACCCTTGTCCTGGTCGATGATGCCGATCGAGCCGGAGAACCAGTCGTGATGGGCCAGCCCGGTGAACATCACCCGGCGACTACCCGGGATCGGTCGCGGCTCGGCCAGGTGGTCGGGCCAGACGCTCTGGTTACCCCAGAAGGTGACCACGTTGGTGCCGTCCGGGTTCATTGCCCAAAGGCTTTGGATCCGCCAAAGCGCCTTGTCGTGATACTCCCAACGCGAGTAGGCCACCCGACCGTCGTTCAGCAGCGCGGGGCACCAGTCGGGCTCGTTGTTGCGGCTGACCAGATAGACGTTCCGGCCGTCGGCATCGCAGCGAGCCAACACGTAGGCGTAGGTGTACGGCATGCAACGCACGTATGTGTTGCAGCGAGTCGTAACGAAGATGATGTGCCCGTCGGGCAGATAGATCGGGTCCAGGTCGTCGTAAGGTCCGCTGGTAAGTTGACGCAGTCCGCTGCCGTCGACGTTAATTTCGTAGAGGTGGAAGCTGCTCTGGTCGTGCGCTTTGTAGCAGAAGATCACGCGCCGAGCGTCGAAGGAGAGGTCGGGACGCCAGAAACTGCCCGGCTTGGCCGGGGCCAGCTTCTCGACATGCCCGCCCGGATGAAGACCGTCCAGCACCAGCAGCCGGCCGCCGGGCATGGCCATCATGCCGTCGCGATGCCGGGCCTGATGCGCCCACTCGCCGCCGCGCGGGTAGGGGTTGTCGACGAACAACACCTTCGAGAAGTTGACCGCCGGGTTCTTCAGCGCGATCCGACGTTTCACCTCGCGCACCGCCAGATACACGGCTTCTCCCTCTCCCTTTGCGAGAGGGCCGGGGTGAGGGCTTGCTCCCTCGCCCTTTGGGAGAGGGCCGGGGTGAGGGTTCTTGCTCGTCGTCAACCGTTTCTCCAACGCCGCTAACTCCGCAAGCTCAACGGACAAGTCCGGCGTCTTGGGGTTCTTCTGAAGCCGCGTGGCTAACTGCCTTGCCCACTGGATCTCCTTTAGCGTCCGCTCGATGCTCGGCTTGCCATCGGCCTGGAATAGCCAGTCGCGGTGGAGCACCTCTTGGGCCTCTTGCGACGTGAGGTCGCGGGTTTCGGGTTCCTCGGGCTTGGCCGGGCTGGCCGGGGCGTGTGGCATGCCGCCGCTGACCGTGCGTACCAGACTCTTTTTAACCGCCGCCGAGATGGCCACGAACTTCGGCCACTTGTCGGGCGCGACGCCCGAGCCGGCCTGCAATTCACCCTCCGAGGCCCAGGTGCCCGAGTGGCCGACGGCCGGTCGATCCAGGCCGGCCATGATGACGCAGAACCCCGAGGCGGCGTCGACCGCCAGCCAGCCACCGGTTGGAGTGTCGAGCGTGCTGTAATCGTTCTGGTGCGAATGGGCCGACTCGACGTTCGCGTAGGCCGAAAGCCGCACGTCGGTCAGCGGTCGGTCGCTGGCGTTGGTCAGCGTGAACTCGACGGCGGCAACCGGGCCGTCGCCCAGCACGGCCCGGACGCGCAGGCGGAGCTTCTTGTCGACCGTCTCCACCAGGCCGATCATTTGAGTCTTGTCGACCGCTTGAATCGGCTCGATGATCTTGAGATTCTCGGCCTGATGGTTGCGGATGGGCGTTCCGGCCCGCCGGGCGGCGCCGTCGTCGTAGTGGACGTAGTATCCGAAGCGGCTAAGCTGCCCACCCTTGGGGCAGGCGAGGCTCTGCCGTCCGCCTTCCCAGAAGAAGCTTCCCGGCCCGGCCAGGGCGAAGTCGGTCGTGCCGTTTCTGATCCAGACGCTACCCGACCCGGGCTTGCCGGTCCGCTTTGCCAGCTTCGGCGACTGTCCGGGCGCGGCGAATTGCTTTCGGGCCGCGTCAAGCCGCTTCGACGCCTTTTCGTACGAGCCCTCGAAGACGAACAGCACGACCTGTCGGGCGGACTTGCCGGCTTCGAGCGTACCGAGCCGCCAGGTGAGCACGCCATCGGTGTTGCCCGACGACTCGATGCCGGCGGAGCAAAGCGTCGAGCAGGTCGACGTGAATACCAGGGCCAATAGGCATACTGCGGAAGCTAATCGGTACACTACAGTCTCTCCTGGAAGCTAGTTGTGTAGGTTATCTTAACGATCGTCATTGCGACTGAACGGCGAAGTCGTGCTGGCGGGCGGCGGGGCCGACTTCGCAAGTGAGTTCCGTTTTTGCGTTGAATCGTTCGGGCACGATCTGTTGGTTGATGTCGAGCATCGGGCTGCTGGGATCGTTCTCGTCGTAGCGGCGTTTGCCCATCGACTTGTAGCCGAGTATCTCGACCTTCTTCGCCCCCGGCGCTACTTCGACGGAGTAGGCGCCCTGCTCGATGATTGCGGCCGCCGAGGGTCCCTTGCCGTCGGCCGGCACGAAACTGACGGTGCCCTTTTCCAGCGGCTTGTCGTCGAGCGTCACCCGGCCGGTCACTTCGACCAGTCCGTTTTCCGAACAACCGGCCGGCAGCAGAAGCAACAGGCAAAGCAGCAATCCAACTGGCCGTAACATCACAATCACTCCGTTGCTCGGTTCGCGACCGGCGGGAAATGGCTTACCAGCCGTTTTCGTAGCCGGATTCGCAAGAATTCGGTTCTTTGTGTCACGGCTGAATTCTTGCGAATCCAGCTACCGGTAAGTCAGTTCCGGCAGCAGTGTGCCGGGTGGAACGTTCCCTTCAGAACCCTCCTTCAATCACTTCTCCGCCGGCCATGCTACCCAGCGCTTGCCAGGTTATCAGGTCGATCGATTCGCTGATGAAATGGACCGACCCGTCGCCGGCAATCAGGCCGGCGGTGCTTGCGCCGGAGGCACTGTTGGTGGCCGTGTCGCTCGTGCTCGACTCACCCAAGCGTCAGTAGGCCAACGGGCTATCGCTCAGAATCATGTCGCTGTAAACGCCCGCTCGACCAGTGGCGGCCAGACCGATCATCAAGACCAAGAACAGCCCGACAAAAACCAAGGGTCACCTTCTCATTGCAAGTCTCCCCGTGCGAGTGCCAAGAGATATTGGATGAGTTGTATCCTCGGTGAACCACGAACTAACAAATTCGCCCGACGGCGTTGTGCAAATGGTTCTCCATGGCGGCCCTTGCCTGGGAACCGTCGCCGGCGGCAACGGCGTCGAGGATTTCCTCGTGCTCGATGATGGCCGCCCCGCGTATCTCGACGCTATCCTTGTAGCGGAACTGCAACTCGGCCAATAGGTCGGTTATCGACGACATGAAGACCTTGAAGATGGGGTTGCCCGTGCTGTTGGCCAGTTGCTGATGAAAAACCATGTCGTAACGGATGTAGGCCTCGCGGTTGGCGAGGTTCTCGCGCATCCGGTCGACGGCGTCTTCCAGCAGCCGGAGGTTCTCCTCGTCGCGGTTGGCGGCGGCCAACTCGACGACGCTTCCCTCCAGATGCAATCGAGCCTGGAAGAGATGGTCCATGTTGATGTCCGCCTGACTGCGTAACAGGGGTGAGAGCATTCCGAACACCGCGGCCAGGTCGAGATGCTTGACGAAGACGCCCTTGCCGTGCTGGGCCTCGACGATCCCCAGACCCTTTAGCACGCAGAGCGCCTCGCGCAACGGCAGGCGGCTTGCGCCGACCATCTTTGCCATATCGCGTTCGGAAGGTAGCCGGTCGCCGCCGGTCAATCCGTTGGCCGCGATGTAGCGGATCAACTCTTGAGCGATCGCCTCGACGACCGTTTGTCGTTTTTCAATTTGCGCGATTTCACCAATAGCCATGGCAGTTATTCTGTCCAGCTTATATGACCAACGTTTTGTGAGTAGAAAATGCGATCCCGATCTTGCGATCTCGGACTGCCCTCAGTTTGCGCAATCGCCACCGGGGTGTCAAGAACCTTTCTTGCGAGTTTCCGAGAAATTTTGCGGTAAACCGCGTTTTTCTCCCTCGGTGGCGGGGCCTGGTTCTTTTTCCTGCCGGTATCCATTGCCCGTGTGCCACTGCCTCGCAGGGCGGCAGGGCCGCCAACCAAACCGATGCTACCGCACCCAGGCAAGAACCCGGTCGCCACTAATCGCCGATCTTTGTCAAAAACTTAACGATCTTTGAGGTTATTGATCTTTGCATGGTCAATGCGCGGATCAAGGGGGTTCCGCCGGGGAACCGGGCTTCGCTCTCGATCATTGGCCATGCAAGGGTCAATAGTAGTGCAGAAGCAGTGCGCCGCGTTTCTTGGTCAAAGGCACAACTTCCGCGAAGCAGTGGCACACGAGCGCAAGCGCGCCGGTCAAGCCCGGCGGCTAAACGAGTATCGGAAACGTAGGCAACCCCGCAACCCCCTCGAAGTTTACTAGGAAAACTACCATGCCCTTCACATTCTGTCCCCGGCGGGCGCTTACTTTGGCTTGATGAACAGCACCTCGGCGCGCCCGATCCAGCCGGATCTCAAGTCGGCGCGGAACCAGCCATCGCTGTTCTTCCGGCTGAAGCGGACGGGCGAGCGCTTGCCTAGCTCTTTGAGATCGTATTGCGCCCAGGTCTTGCCCATGTCCGGGGAGATGATGATGCCCGTGTCGTATGGCGACGCGGTCGTATAATGGGCCGAGAGAATCACGCCGTCTTGGATGATCATATTGGCGCATTCATACTCCGGATTGAAGAGCATGGTGTGCGCTTTGGGATTTGGTATATCTTTCGGGTCGCAGCGGAAGATTCCCCGGTCGTGCGGCTTGGGGCCGTTGGCGTCGGCGACCCAGTAGGCTTTCCCGTCAACGAAGTTGATGCCGCCGGCCTTGTATCGCGAGTTCGAATCTCCCGACACGATGACCTTCCAAGACCACTTGTCCTTCTTTGCGTCATAGGTGCCTCTCAGCCAATGGCACTCGTGCCCCTGCGGTTGTCGGCGGTCGCCCGTGCAGGCGTAAAACGCGTTTTCGGCCGGGTTGTAGGCCAGGCTGTGAATGTGTCGGCAGATAACCGGGTTGTCGGGGTTGCCCAACAGCGTGCCCGTCTTGCCTCCGCCCGTCGAGCCGTTATCGCGAAAATTGGGATTCTGTCCGAAGGCATAGGCGATTTTCACGGTCTGCCCGCTGTCGACCGAGTAGTGAATGGCGACGGGCACCGCGCCGCCCATTACGTTGCAGTAGTTACCCCATACGAGCATCTCGACGCCGTTGACATCCCAGGTGTGAACGCCGTCCAGCGGATGGTAGTACCAGCCGGGATTGGCCGGGTTCTTTGGCGTATGGGGGATGAAATCGGAGCCGTCGGCATTCGTGACCGTAATCTGCTTGTAGGTTTTCAGGTTGTCGGTGCTGAGGAATATCTTCGAGCCGGTGGCGAAGAGGATGTTCCCGTTCTTGAAAATGCAACTGAACGTGATGTTTTCGGCGTCGGTAAACGCGGCGCTGTGCGGCCAAGTATGGCCGTTGTCTTCGGAGAGAAACACTTTCCCGTCGCCGAAACCGAACGCCTTGTTGTCGCGCTGCGAATCGATGTAGGGACCTTCCGGCTGCAAGCGATACCAGAAGTGCTCCGTCGAGGCGATCTTGGACGGCGAAGCGTTTGAGTCGGCGGCCAGTCCGACCGCGCCGGGCAGCAACAGTCCGCCGGCGGTTGCCGCCGCGGCACCCAAGAAGCGTCGGCGAGTGACTTGTTGTGGTGGCGTCATCATGTGATCCCTTTCATGTTTTGGTGTCAGACTTCTCCTCCCCAGAAACTCCATCCGCCAATTGTACCAACCGACCGGCCGCGCGTCGAATTGGGGGCCGGTGGGAAAACGGCCGGGCAGCGAGGGGAAAGGGTAGGGGGAAGAAAGGGAGGAATGGGAAGAATGGGAAGAGGGGGAAGAGGGGAAAACGTTGTGTCGAGGTTCCAATCTCCTGAAGAAATCGGGGGAAGAATTCGGCCACCTCAACGTCCCCGACAATTCACCCCGCCGCTTTCCCCTTTTCCCATTTCCCCCTATTCCCTTCCCTCAGAGAGAATTCCGTGTGTACTTGGCGGCTTTGGGTGCTCCTTTTCCCCGTCTACCCGTGATACACCTCGGGCACGAAGGTCTGGTCGGACATTGGCGGGCGGACGTAGCACTCGTCCATGCTGCGGACGGGTAGTTCGATCGGTGCGGGCGTGAGGTCCTCGTACTCGATCAGGCCCAGCAGATGGTGGATGCAGTTCAGCCGAGCGTGTCGCTTGATCTCGGCGTTCACCACGTACCAGGGGGCCTGCTTGATGTCGGTGTAGCGGAACATCTCGTCCTTGGCCTTGGAGTACTCGACCCAGCGGTTGCGGGCTTCCAGGTCCATGGGGCTCAGCTTCCAACGCTTGGTCGGGTCGTGGAGCCGGGCCTGGAATCGCCGCTCCTGCTCCTCGTTGCTGACCGAGAACCAATACTTGATGATCTGCGTGCCGGAGCGGATTAGCATCCGCTCGAATTCGGGACAGGAGCGGAGGAACTCGCGGTACTCCTCGTCGCTGCAGAAACCCATCACGCGCTCGACGCCCGCCCGGTTATACCAACTGCGATCCATCAGGACCAACTCGCCCGCGCCGGGCAGATGCCCGACGTAGCGTTGGAAGTACCATTCGCTTTTCTCGCGGTCCGACGGCGTGCCCAGCGCGACGACCCGGCAGACACGCGGATTCAACCGCTGCGTGATCCGCTTGATGACGCCTCCCTTGCCGGCCGCATCGCGTCCTTCGAAGATGACGACCACCTTCAGGCCCGCGTGCTTGACCCACTCTTGCAGCTTGACCAGTTCGATTTGCAGATCGAGCAGGGCCTTTTCGTAGCTCTTCTTGTCGATCTCCTCGTAGACGGTCGGGAACTCGGCATCGCCCGTCGCCTCGACTGGCTTGTCTTCCTTGCGATCCTTTTTCTTCCCATCCTTCTCCTTCTTGTTACCCCGGCCCATTTGCCTGACCTTCCTTTGTGCTATAGGATACGGGCACCTCGCCCACCGATACGGCCGGATCAATATAGCAGACTTCGGCGGCTTAGTCGATGTGAATGGCGTGGTAGCGACTGGCGTGGCGCGCCATAGCCAACGTGATGGGTGCCACTGCTGGCTTGTCCAGCAGTGTAAAGTGCAACTGTCGCCAAGACACTGCTGGGCAAGCCAGCAGTGGCACCCCGCAGCTACTTCGAGGCGGGCTTCGTACCCTTGTAGTATTCGGCCAGGCTCTTCATCAGCACGGCGCCGGCGTCGAGGCAGTCCTGCTTGGAGGTCCAGCCGCCGGAGCCCTCGCAAAGTATGTTGCTCACGCCGAACTGGATATGCGGGCCGCTGTTCCAAGTGTTCGAGCCCCCCGGCTTGTCTTTGGCCTTCAGCGGCTCGACGAGCTTTTTGGGGTCGTTCTTCAGCAGGATATTCTTGAAATCTTCCCAGGGGCCGAGAACGGAGCCGAATTCGGGGCCGGGCAAGAGAATCGGCTCGACCGGACCGGACCAGGTGTGCATGCTCCAGACGGTCGTCGCCGGCGCCTCGGAGGCCATCAGCTTTTCCAGATCGCTTTGCACGATAAATGCCTCGTGGGCTTGGCTCTGGCGATCCGAGCCCTTGGCGAAGTAGGAGCGGTTCATGTCGACGCCTTGACCGTTGACGCGATACCAGCCGTTGGACGGGCCGTCCGGGCTGGTCATGGGAACGAAATGGCAGATGCTCCGCTTGCGGCAATCGGCGCCCGCCTCGCTCAACAGCCAGTCGACCATGCCCACGATCCGCCATTGCGAGCAATGCTCGCCGGGGTGCTGGTTGCCGGTCCAATGGACCCAGCGGGAGCGTGGCGGGTGAGGGCTTTTCGGGTCGGTAATTTCCAGCCGGTATATTTTCCGCCCGCCAAGCGACTTGCCTAGTGCGTGGACCTTGACGTGCGGGTGCTTCGACCATCGCTCGATGCAGGCGAGGAGATCCTCGTACGACATGGGCACCTGGGCGCCGAAGAAGACCGTGTCTTCGGTGAACTCGGGGAACAGCAGGCTGTCGCCCTTTTTCGCCGGCTTGGACGGATTGCACCATTTGGCCGGCTTCCAGTTCTTGGCGTCGTACGACCAGGTGCAGGCGTTGTGGTTGAAGCGGTAGGCCTTGCCTCCGGTGAACTCAACGTCGACTCGCACCTTGTTTCCCTTGGCGTTGCGAACGATTTGGAAGTAGAGCATGTTGCACCAGGTGGGCTGCTTCGGCGCGGCGCCCAGGCTGATCTTGAAGTGATTCTCGGCGATCTTCTTGACCGTCGCCCCATGGGAACCCAACGGCCCGTCGAACTTCAAATCCTCGACCGAAAGTTCGCCCCCGGCCGCCATCGGCAGGCCGATCATAAGGACCGTCATCAAGGCAACGAGCAGGCACGGGCGGAAACGAAACACCGTTTTTTCGGGGGCACACTGGCTCACGGTTGACTCCTTCTAAAGCGTTGCGGGATTATTGATGTTTTCGAGCTTGGCGTATGGGCCGGCCGTTGTCAAGCTATCGGTATTGGTTGTGGGTGGAACGTCTTCCGGGCTTCCGCTAGAATACTCGAATCGCTTGGCCCCGTTTTGCTGGCGGCACTGACGCGAGGTTCCCACTTTGACCATCGAAAGACCGCCGCTTCGGTTCGGCCGTAACGAGTTTGCCGGCGCGCTTGGTGATTTGGGCACGGATACGCCACTGATCGTACTCTTGGTCCTTGTCTGTAAGATGAACGTCGGCAGCGTGCTGATCCTTTTCGGGGTCTGTCAGATTATTGCCGGGCTCGCCTACCGGCTCCCCATTCCCGTACAGCCGCTGAAGGCCGTGGCCGCCATCGCCCTGGCCGAAAACATCAGCGGCGGCGTGCTGGCGGGCGGCGGTCTGGCCGTCGGTTTGCTGATGCTGGCTCTCTGCCTGACCGGCGGGCTGGGGTTGGTCGAGCGGGTCATACCGAAGCCGGTCGTCCGCGGCCTGCAATTCGGACTGGGAATCAAGCTGGCCCTGCTGGCACTCGGGCGATATCTGCCCGAGCAAGGGCCGCATGGGTATGTGCTCGGCGCGGTCGCCTTCCTGGTTGTTATCCTGCTGAGAGACAATCGATCGCGGCCGGCCGCGCCGTTTGTGCTGGCTCTGGGGCTGCTGTATCTCGCGGTCTCCGGAAAATTGGCCGGGATACCGTTCCAGCCCGACTTCGGTCGTCTCCACCCGCAAACGCCTTCGCCGGGAGACATCCTGACGGGCCTGGTGGTGCTGGCGATTCCGCAACTTCCGCTTTCCTTGGGTAACGCCGTGCTGGCCACGAAGCAGACGGTCGGCGACCTATTCCCCGGCCGGGAGGTAAGCACGCAAAAGCTCGGCCTGACCTACTCGCTGTTCAATATTGTCGTCCCGCTGTTCGGCGGAATTCCCGTCTGCCAAGGATCGGGGGGAGTGGCCGGGTTTTACGCTTTCGGCGCCCGAACCGGTGGGTCGGTGATCATCTACGGCTCGATGTGGCTGCTGGGCGGGCTTTTCTTCAGCCAGGGGTTATTTGGGTTGATGGCGGTTTTCCCCAAGTCGATCCTGGCCGTGCTGCTGTTGGTTCAAGCGATTACGCTGATGCAGCTTTCCCGAGACATGGCCGCCCGCTCGCGCGATTTCTTCGTCGTGCTGGTCGTTGGACTGCTGGCCGTCGGCCTGCCCCACGGCTTCTGCATCGGCATGGTCGTGGGCGCTGTGCTGAATGCCTGGCTGAATTGGAACGAAAAGAAGGCCGAGCCGGCCGCCGCGAGTGACGAGCAATCGGAATCAAACCACTAAGTCCATCGAGAGTTGCATGGGACCACGGATTACACGGATGGTCACGGATTTCCGAGAATGGAGTATTGGCGTTACGTATCCTCAATCATCCGTGTTTATCAGTGTAATCAGTGGTTCTTTGCTTTGGTCATCACAATCCGTTCGGCAAGCGAGCCTGCGCTGTAGTACTAATCAAAGGGGAGGAAAATGATCGAGCAGATTCCTAACGTCTGGTGGGTGCTGGTTCTGCTGGGACTGGCCGGGGGGATCGTGGCCGGATCGTTGGGCGTGGGCGGCGGCATCATCTTCGT
>CAZDHN010000153.1:0-11083 GCA_964505115.1 uncultured Planctomycetaceae bacterium | reverse complement strand
GCGGAGTTGCCGCATGCGGTCTTGCATCTGCTGGGCGGAAGGGGGTGCCGTTGTGGGCGGCTTGGCCGTTGAGGTCGAAGGCTGCTTTGGCTTCGTGGCGGTGGCCGTCTTGCCGAACTTGACCGACTCGCCGGCGATTGCCGAAAGGGCTTGTCTGACGGCCTCGGGGTTGGTGCGGTCGAGCGTTATCACGCGAACCGATTGGCTCGATTCGATGGCCGCCTGGTCCAATTGCTCGACCAGTTGCTTGACTTCCTGGAAGAGCGAGTCGGGCGCGGCGACAATCAGCGAGTTTGTCCGTGGATCGACGCCGATCGACATCTTTTGCGTATCCTCGGCCGCGCTCTTCGATCCTTTGCCCTGTGACCGGCCACCCCGGAGCATGCGGACGAACTCCTGTGGAGACGGACGTTTTGCGCCTTGGCTGGAACTGGCGACCATCCGGTCCTGGTAGACCTGCTTGACGATTTCGGCGACCTCTTCGGCCTGCGTGTTGAGGACGGGCACAAGCCGCGCCTTGGGTATCGCCAGTATCTCTTCGGGACTCTCCTTCCGGTCGAGTATCTTCAGCAGTTGCTCGATCGTATCGAGGTCGGCCGGGTTGGCTTGCACGATCAGTGCGTTCAGCCGCGTGTCGGGCGTGATTTTGATTGCGCCGGTGGGCGCGAGGCCTCCGTCCGCCCCGCCCATGCCCAGCAATGAACCGACGATACCGCCGCCCATATCACCCAGTGCCGCGCCTGCCAGGTTACCCAGCAGTCCACCGCCGCCTGGTCCACCGCCCCCTTCGCCGGCAAGTGTTCCGCCGCCGAAGACCTGATCGAGTATTTCGGCCGCCACGGTCGCCTTGGCGTGCTTGAGGTAGAAGACGGTCACCTCGGTGCTGGCTACCATGGCGCCGTCGGCCAGCGTGGTGAGCAACTGCTCGAAATCGTTCAGTGCCTCGATGTCTTCCGAGGCGATCATGATCCCGCTCGGTCCCGGTGCCACGATGATGGCTGGCGGCTCGACAGGTGGCTTAATCGGTGTTGGAGTGGCGTCGTCAGCTTGTTCGGTAGCGGCGTCATTTCTTGCCGCCGGCTGGGAGACCAAAATGATCCGCGCGCCACCTTGCCGGTAACCCGCCGAACGGTCTTCCACTTCTTTTTTAGCCGCCGGTTTGGGTGTTAGTGTCGGCACAACGGGCTTTGGTGCCGGCTTGGCCGCCGGTTTGGGAGCTTTCGCTTCCGGAGGTTTCGGCTCCAGAGTCTTCGGCTCCAAAGTTTTCTGTTCCTGGGCCGGCTCGGTCTTTTTCGGTGTCGGCGACGGTTCCGCCGGGGTGCCCGGCCGCAGGGTGGGGATTACGGCCGAGGGCGTGACGATGCGGATCTTGTTCTTGCGCATCGTGGGCCAAATCTCTTGGATCCGCTCCAAGGCCGAACGGGCCGCGCTGCCCGACAAAGGCAGCATCCGCACGTTGCTGTCGTCGGCGGCCGTCGCATCTTCCGTATCGCTTTCGCCCATCTTCTCCAGGAGCGAACGGATTTGTGCTATCTGAGCCTCGGTGCCGCGGATCAGCAGTTGCCGGCTGACCGGATCGGCATCGACTTGCGGGGCGGCAGCCGAAGCTTCCTTGCCGCCGCCAAACAGTCTTGTTATCGAGAGCACGGCCAATTGCGGGTCGACGGTCCGTAGCCGGATCACTTCGATCCGCCGGGCGTCCCGTTGCAGTTGGTCGAGCGTCGAGCGGATCGTGGCGTGCTGCGACGTCGTGGCCAGGGCAATCAGGTGGCCCGTCTTCGGGTCCAGCGCCAAGCGGACGTCGGGCAGCCCGGCCATCAGCGTTTGCGTTACCTGGAGCACCGATTCCGGATCGGCGTCGGTGATGGTGTAGACTTCCAGTTGCGGCGCCTGGTCGAGCAGATCGGTATCGACCTGGCCGGGGCCCGGCACGTCGACCAATTTTAGTATCTCGGCCACGCGACTCAGCTTGTCGGCCTTGCCCGATACGATCAGCTTGCTTCCCGACGGATCGACCGCGAAGCGAATCGAGCCGTCGTCGGCCGCGTTCTTTCCCTCGGGAATTTCGAGGAACTGCCGCAGCACGGTCTGCAATTCTTCAGGATCGACGAACTTTAGGGGGAATGTCTGCAACTGGCCGCTAGCCAGGCCCTTGGGGTCCTCGATCCGCTCGATTACCGAACGAATCGCTCGAAGCCGGCCGGCCGTCTCGGTAACCATTATCTTTTGCGACTTGATCAGCGGCACCACGGCCCCTTGCGGCCCGATCAGCTTCTTAATCTCCTCCTCAGCCTCCTGGGAAGTGAGCTTCTCCAACTGGAAGAGCACGCTTACCAGTTCGAACTCGCCCTTGTCGTCCAACTCGGCCAGCGGCACGGTTGGAACCAGATTGGGCGGGATGCCGTCTTCGAGGTTTATCACCATCAGCATCCGGCCGCGGCGGATCAGCGTGTAGCCCTTGGTCAAGAGGACGCTGTTGAGCAGGTCGATTGCTTCGGCCGGCGTGTAGTCGCGCTGGTCGACGTAGTTGAACGTTCCCGGCGGCGGCGCGTCGAGCACCAGCGACAGGTCGGCCTGTTGGGCGAACCAGTCCAACACGTCCTGCCACGGCTGGAAGCGGAAGTTGAACCGCAGCCGGCCGGCCGGTACGTCCGACGGCTCTTCCAACTCCGAAGGCTTGGCCGCTTCGGATGCCATCTGAGTTTCATCGCCGTCGGCCGGTTGCTCGGCTTGCGCGGTGGCGTTGGGTTCGGCGTCTGGTTTGACAGGATCAGTGCCGGAGGTTTGGGTGCCACTGCTGGCTTGCCCAGCAGTGTCGTCGCGGGGCTTGTCCATCTCACTGCTGGACAAGCCAGCAGTGGCACCCCCGTCGTTGCAGATGGCTTCCCAGGCTGCTTTTTGTGTGTCGTCGAGCACGGCCGCCAAGCGGCGTTCGGTATCGGCTCGTACGGTGCGGATTGTGTCGGCGTCGGCCTTCTCGAACTTGTCGGCCCGTTCTTTGAGCAGTTCGGCCACCCGGCTCTGCTGCTCGGGCGTGAGCTTCAACTGCTGGACGACCTCCGCCTCGGCCAGCGTCGCCATGCCCTCGCGACGGATGCGGATTTTCCGCAGCTTGGCCCGTTGTTCGGCGCTGAGCAGAGCCAGCCCCTTGGTTTCCGATTCGCTACGGAAAGGCGCCAGCCGCTTGGTCCGCTCGGCCTTGGAGAGCCCCTTCAATTCCAAGGCCAACTCCAACACTTCGCTTTCCCGGGCGTCGACCAGTTCGAGCAACTTCTCCCGTTGCCCGGCCGAGAGCCCCAAGTCCTTGCCCACCTCCTCTTCCAGCGCTATCGCAAGCACTCCAACAAAGTCCGGCTCGGCAGCTGAAACCAGGGGCGCTGGAAGCCAGCAAAACAAGACCAGGGCGACTACGGCCGCCCGTACAAACAGCGATTTGGAGATATTTCTGACCATATATCCATCGTACTCACCATCTATGGGCAATACCAGCCTGTTTCCGGTGCCTCCGGTAGGGGGGCAGGCATTCGTGTGGGTGAATTCACCAGCCGGATCAGAATTCGGCCTGGTTCAAATGCGGGTAGCACTAACAGTTAGCCCGGTCGCCTGCGACCGGAAAGCGGGGCGGTTTCCGCTAGATTCCCGTCGCGGGCGACGGGGCTAACACGGACTGTCACATGCTACCCAAGAAACGGTCGATTTGAACCAGGCCGCCAATTTCCCCCAATCGACAGATTCCGCCCCCTACTTGCGACGGAGAGTGTCCCCGTCTATACTGCCAGAAGTGGCAATGCTGGTATCGGGGGTAGTCCGGTTCAGAAAGTGCCCGTGGAGGGCGCTGTGTTTGCAGTCCGGCCGACCTTCCAGCCCGGCATCCCGCTGAGCGCTAGGCAGAAACTATCTATAAACAAGTTCGCCAACCAGCACACACTCCATGACGACTATCACCGACCATTTGGAACCATGGGCAAATGTGGCCCCGACCCTACCTGAAAAGGACCAGGGACTGCTGATTGGTAATGGAGCGAGCGTCGCGCTGTGGCCGCGTTTCCAGTACCAATCGCTTTACGAAATGGCACAGGATGCAACCAAGCAGGATCATCTCGAACAGCCTGAGATTGACCTGTTTTCAGCATTTGAAACAGAAAACTTCGAGGCCGTGCTTTCTGCTATGATCACTGCGGGGAAGATATGGGTCATCTACAACAAACCCAAACGCGATATCGACGACTTACGCGAAAGCTATCAACGCGTACGAGAAAGCCTTATCAGAGTCACCATCTGGCAACACAGAAATGGCGATTACACGACGATCCGGCACGTGTTGAAACTGCTTTCGGCGCTGGTCGTATCGTTTCCATTTACGCATTGCATCGACCAAATGCTGATCGAATTCCGGCGTCAGCGAATGGCCAAACACAACGAGCGAACCACGATGTTTTGCAAATCGCTGGTAGGCAAATGAAAGGTAGTCGTTCCGCGTGATCGCAGAGAGTTTGTTCTTGGAAGTTCCCTCGCTGATAAATAATGGAATGGCATCACGATGTACATCAAACAAGTCAAGCAGGTCGCCATCCTCGCCTGCGAGCTTCTTGAACGTGCGACCGTCAGATTGTTTGTAAAGATGGAGAGCCCCGTGAATGTAAAGCACCTTCGTTACCGGGTTACGCTCGTCCCAAAGGTCCGTGTCCGCGAGATCGAAGTAATTCCTTGTTCCTTCAGCATCGCGCCCCCATACGAAGTCCTTAAACTGGTCTTTATCAATCATCATCGACCAATAAAGCAGCAGATCGTAGTTCGTTGAGTAGATGTAAGCGTACTCAGCCAAGATGGAGCGAAGTGATGACTTAAGGTCCTCCGTGACACGGTCAAATGGAACATGCACTTCCTTAACAGATGACCGGATAATCCAAATGAAGAGCCGATTGGGAAAAGCATTGAGTGACTATGATGTCAAATTCTTTGACGCCACTACGCATCCATTGGCTGGGCTCACGCCTGCCGACAACACCGACACGTGAATCGCCGAACAAAACGTTGCACGGGAGCGGCCGTCGACGTAGGTTCTGAATTGAGAATCGTTCACTGCCTCCCCAGAGGTGTTTTGGGAAGAAGGTTCTTCGGGACATCGAAACGGGGACGCAGCTAGTATTGGCACGATGGGCTGGCTGTGATACGTTTCTTCGATCCCCAAGACGAGCGAGAGTAGCGCCGGGAGGTTTGGTCTACCATGTCCTGAACGGATAAAGGGGTCGGGAGGCTTTACTTCTGCTTTTCGGAGAACAAGCAGCAATCATCGACCGACACATCGAGCGGATGTCGGCGGCTTTTCCACAGACGGAAGCATTGGCCGAAGGCCTTCATCACCGTAGCCTGGGGCAACGCCCCAGGAATCCGGGAAAAGGGCCCGGTTTTGGCCGAAGGCCATATTCACACAGGGCGGCAGGGCCGCCAACCAAACCGGTGCTACCGCACCCAGGCAAGAACCCACGACCGTTGGTCGCTAAGCTTTGTTGAGAAATTAACGATCTTTGAGGTTAGTGGCACAGAGGGTGTTTGGGGTGAGTGAGTATGGCCTTCGGCCAAACCGTTTCCAACTGCATCGGGTTCCTGGGGCGTTGCCCCAGGCTACGATGCAAAGAGGCCTTCGGCCAAAAAGCAGCCCCCTCATTCCTGAAAATGCGCAACTTCAGAACTTACGCTTCGCGCTAACAATTCCTCCGTGAATAGCCCGCTCAGAACTCGAGCTTGCGAAAGGCGCGGTAGCCCATCCAGAGGGGGACGGCGGTGGCGATTATGCCCAGCAGGACGCTGGCGATGGTGCCCAGGATCAGCCAGGTATCGACCCACCATTGGAAGTCGGGCCGGCTGGTCAGCAGGTTGCCGGCCTGGGATTGGGCGGCGGCCAGATAGAAATGGCAGGGTAGGGCGGTCAGCATCACCACGGCCAGAATGTAGCCCGTGCTGAGAACCAGATTCAGCGTGCCGCCGAACCCGGCCGCGATACGCGAGGGAGATTCCTCTCGCAAGCTGGGCATTGCGGCGCCCAGGCCCACGGCGATTCCCGAGAGTCCCAGGCAGAGGATTACGCAGGTAAGTTGGTGGAGTGCCAGCACCATGGGCCAAACGCGGAGCATCAGGTCGCTCATCAGCACCAAGAGCGAGCAGGGCACAATCGAGCCGCCGGCGGCGAAGCAGAACTTGCTGGTAAGGATCGTGTCGCGGCGGATGGGCAGCAGCCCGAGTATCCAGAAGCGGCGTCCTTCCAGGCTAATCATGGGGAAGACGAATCGGGTGGTGAACGTCGAGAGTAGCAATCCGACCACCGAGAGGTTGAGGAAGCTGACCATGTTAACCCAACCCAGGTAATGGACGCTGTAGCTGAACCGGCGGATGTTAAGGAAGTAGAGAGCCAGCAGGCCGAAGAAGATCAGAAACTGCGACCACTGTATCGGATCGCGACGGAAGAGCCGCAAGTCCTTGACGATCAGCAACCTCATGCTGTTTGGTATCGGGATGAATTGGACGATAGCCCGATCCATCCAAGCGACCTTGGTCCGCCGCTTGGCGCTGCGTGTCGTCTGCAAGCCGGCGTAGGCGGCCCGATAGAGCCAGCCGGCCGTCCAGACGGCGAGTTGCCGGAAGAAGAGGGCGTTGGAGATAGCCAGGCTGAGGAAGAGCACGCCTTCGGCCCACTCGCCCCTTGCCGCCTCGAGCAAGCCGGAACTCAACCACCAGCTCGGCAGCAATTGCTGCTGGGCGAGTTCCATCCGCCCGAGCATCTCCTGAAACCAGAGCGGCGTGAGCAGGTCGTCGCGTTGGCAAGCCAGGACCGACCAGACGATCCACGTCCCGGCTCCCAGTGCCAGCACGCCCGACACGACCAGAAAGAGCATCTTCCGGCGAGGAAACCAATGCACGATGGCCAGGCAGAGCATTGCCCCGACCGAGGCCGGCACATAGACGAAAGCGATCAGAAACGGTAGCAGCAGGACATAATAATACCAGGGCGCGCCCGCTTGAACGCCGTAAGCCAACAGCATGGGACTTCCCAGCAGCAGGAATGCCCAACTGCTCATCAGGATCGATTCCTGGAACTTGTGCAGGAAGACACGTTCGGTGCGGGCGGGCGTCGTCAGCAGCATGGCGATGTCGCGAGAGCGAAACAGCGATCCGTAGAGGATGATGCCGGAGGAAAACAACAGCATCACCATCAGGGCGGCGAAGAACATGCCGAACACGGCGCGAATCGTTTCGTCGTGGGTATCCGGATGAGGGATTCCGGCCTTGATGAACTGGAACCCGTCGACACACATCCAGAAGAGCCCACCCCAGAGCAGCCCGCTCAATAGCACGATCAGCGCGATCCTAAGCAACGACTGCGAGAAGGCTTGCCGCAAGAATGTTCTGGCGAAACGCCGCCGCATTCGCCAGAAGGCCCGGGCTTCGACAGCGGCGCCCGGCAGCGGCGCGACTCGATCCATGGCCAAGGGGTCCATGGCCAAGGGGTTGTCTGAAGCGGACGAGGTGCTATTCATTGAGCCGTTATCCGTCCCAGGTTTGGTGCTTTCTTCAACCACGACCGCCGGTCTCGTCGGATTGATCGTCGGATTGATCGTCGCCGTCCGTCAATCGCAGGAAGAGACGTTCCAGCGAAGTGTGCTCCGACTCCGATTGGTCGCGCAACTGTTCGAGGGTTCCCAGGAATTTCAGTTCACCCCGGTCGACGATGCCAATCCGGTCGGCCACTTCCTCGGCCACGCTCAGAGTGTGGGTAGACATGAAGACCGAAGCGCCGTTGGAGGCCTGTGCCCGAAGCAGGTCCTTTACCAACCGCACGCTTTTGGGGTCGAGGCCGACCATCGGCTCGTCGACGACGATGACGGCCGGATCGTGCAGCAGGGCGGAGGCGAAGACGAGCCGTTGCCTCATACCGTGCGAATAGCTTTCGGCCAGATCGTCGACGAACTCACTCAGGCCGAAGCGTTCCACCTCCCGATCGATGCGCGACTGCATTGTATCCGCGTCGAGTCCTCGCATTTCGGCCACGAACTGGAGGAACTCGCGTCCGGAGAGTTTATCGTAAAGAAAGGCCTGGTCGGGTACGTATCCGACGAATCGGGCGGCCTCGCGCGAATTGGCGGTCGTGTCGTGGCCGCAGACGCTGACGGTTCCCGAACTGGGCCTGAGCAGCCCCACCAGCATCTTGATCGTAGTGGTTTTGCCCGCCCCGTTGGGTCCCAGGAAAGCAAACAACTCGCCCGGCGGCACGCTCAAGGTAAGTTGATCGACCGCCAGCTTGCGACCGTAGGCTCGTGTTACGGCGTGGAATTCAATCATCTTGCATTGCCATCCGCCGGTTCTTCTTCGGCGACCTTCTCCGCCAGTTTATCCGCCATTTCGCGCGGCATTCGCACGAAGGTGAACTTGGCGTTGAAGACCATCACTTCCTGTTGCAGTACGGTGCCGTCGGCGTCGACCCAGATTTTTCCGCGATGGCCCCGCGATCTGGTGAGTCCCAGCCCGTGTGCGCTGCGGTAGATGACGATTCTGGCGTCCAAGGTGCGGCCGTTCCAAATCAGCGGCTCGATCCGCTCGACCGTTGCTTCGAGCAGTTCAACCGGATTGCTCTGGGGCGCCAGCGGACTGACCGATCGGACTTTCCATGTTTGCCCCAGCTTCAGGCCGGGCAGCTTGGTTTCCGGCGAGAACGAATCGCCCAGTAGCGCGTTCGAGTTGATTGGCACCTCGCGCGTGTAGGCCACGTCGGCCGAGCGCACCGATAGCACCAGATTAGGGCCCCGCACCGTGCCGTCGATCTTGATCTTCTGGTCCAGCGGCTTGAGTTCCACCGCCGAATCGAAGTAGGACAATCTACCCAGCGGATCGATTGTTATGGTGCTCTTCACATCCAACGCGAGCTTGATCCGTGGCTCGTCGAGTTGGCTGAACATTTCCCCCAGCCAGCCGGGCGCCACTTCTTCCAGCGGCAGCCTGGCAAGATGCACCCGGCTGCGAATCTCGGTCAGATCGTGCGGCAGGCTGACCGTGCTGCTCAGGGCCCAGCCGATCGACCGATTGTTGCAGTGCATGGTCCAACCGACCGGCGGTTCGAGCTGTCGGGCTTTGACAATCGTACGGTAGTTGGGCGGTTGGCCGGTGAGGATCGGCGGCACGATCTTCTGGCTGACCAGCCAACTCATCGTGGCCACCCAGAGCAAAACAACCGCCACCTCGAACCATCGGCTATGCATCTGTCCGCCCGATCTTACATGGAAACTTCCGCGCGGCGTGCGCAAATCCAGCCCGCCAGACGTTCATTCTACAGTATTTGTACCGGGCCGTCAGGGGGGCACGCCCCCCAAGTCCCCTATTTCGCCGAGATTCGTGGAATTCGAGCCCTAATCGACGTTGCACTGTTCGGGCAAACCGGGGATGATACCGCCTTCGCGCGGCGGCTCTCGCTGTCGCTATACCACGCACGGCCATAAACCGAGGTTTTGCCGCTGTTACAGAACCGGCGAAACCTTGGATTTAACCGTGCTGAGTGTAAGAAGGTCATGGACGCCGATCGGCGACTCTCTCGTCTTCATTGACGACCTCAAGCGTCGCTTGCTCAATCGCCAGAATCCTAGCATGGAGGCCAGGGGAATGCGAAATTCTTGCCAATTTGTCGCAATAGGGTTGGCCGCCTTAACGTTGTTGGCCGCGCCCGGCTGCGGCTCGAAGGATGGAACCACGGAACCCGCCACGGCGGCAATAAGTGGACCTGAAGCCGACGGTGAAAAGGCCTCGTCCGATTCGCCCGGTACGCGGGCTTCCACATCGGCGGCCGATCCGCTGCACCCGTTGGTCAAGATCGAAACTTCGATCGGCGACATCACCATCAAGCTAGATGCCGAAAACTCGCCTCTGACGGTCGAGAACTTCCTGGCCTACGTCGAACGCGGGCACTACGACCAGACAATCTTCCATCAGGTACTCAAAGACTACGTGGTCCTCGGCGGCGCTTACACGACCGACCTTGTCGAAAAGGGCTCTCGAACGCCAATTCGCAACGAAGCGCACAACGGACTGAAGAATCGCCGGGGTACGATCGCCATGGCCCGCCAGGTCGACGCCATCGACAGCGCTACCTGTCAGTTCTTCGTCAATGTTAGCGATAATCCGGTGCTCAACCACAAGGACCGGACCGTGGAAGGTTACGGCTACTGCACCTTCGGCCAGGTGACCGAGGGACTCGAAGTGGTCGACCAGATAGCCAAGGCCCGGGTGCACGACACCGACAAGTTCGAGCGGATACCCGTCCAAACCGTGCTGATCAAGTCGATTCGCCGGATTCGCTAGCAATCCTGTCCGGCCGGCGCAAAGTGGCTTACGAGCCGATCCCGTAGCCGGATTCGCAAGAATTCGGTTCTTCGCGTCACGGCTGAATTCTTGCGAATCCAGCTACGGGAAACTCGCTTCCAGTCGAGCCTGATGCAGGTCAACGCCGCTCGCGTATCGCCTTTTCGTAGCTCTTCTTCAGTGTGGTGATCAGCGCTGCGATCGTGTAAATCCGGCCTGTCGGCTTGTTGAAGTCGCGGCCGGTGGGAGTGTTTTCCAGGTAAGTCCCCAGTATCTCTCCGCCGGAAGCCTCCGTCATGTAGCGAAGCATGATGTAGCCCTTCGGATGATGCACCAGCCGGATGCAGGCGTTCCGGCCGTAGGGCATTCGGGCCATGCGGTCGAAACGATCGTAGCCGTGCGGGTAGCCGCAGATCTTGCTGGCAAACCATTTGCCGCGCTTCGTGCGAAGCAGCTTCACGATGTAGTTATTGTCGGGCAGCAGCCGATCGAGTATCTCCTTGCGGTCGGCCACCTTCCAACCCATCGTCTCCAACTCCTTGAAGATCGGCTTAACGTCGCCGCGCGAGATGAGACCTTTCGGCTGATACGTGTCCAGGCCTTCCAGATGATGCCGGGCAGCCTCCTCGACCAGCGCGAAGTCGGGAAGCTGCTTTTTGCCCGCCTCCGCGTCGGCCGCCAGGGTGGCCAGGCAGAAGACGATCGTCCCAAGTATTGCCTTCCCGGCAGCACGCTTGTA
>CAZDHN010000152.1:0-11113 GCA_964505115.1 uncultured Planctomycetaceae bacterium | reverse complement strand
CCCATGGGCGCCCGACTCTCGGCACCGGAGCCCAAGCCGATGGCCACGGGGATCATTCCGGCGATTGTCGAGACGGCGGTCATCAGGATCGGCCGCAGCCGCACGGGCCCGGCCTTTAAGAGTGCGTCGGTTTTCGTCATGCCGCGCTGACGGAGCAGGTTCGTGTAGTCGATCAGCAGGATGGCATTTTTGGTTACCAGTCCCATCAGCATGATCATGCCGATCATCGAGAAGATGTTGAGCGTTCGGCCGGTGATAGCCAGCAGTCC
This sequence comes from uncultured Planctomycetaceae bacterium, assembly GCA_964505115.1. Lineage (GTDB taxonomy): Bacteria > Planctomycetota > Planctomycetia > Pirellulales > Thermoguttaceae > CAZDHN01. The sequence goes on along the minus strand of CAZDHN010000152.1, from coordinate 10,844 downwards.
CAAGGCACCCACGATCGACAGCGGCAGCGATAGCATGACGGTGAAGGGGTGAACGAGACTCTCGAACTGGGCGGCCAGCACCATGTAGATCAGCACGACGGCCAGCATCAGGCTGAAGTTGATGTTGGCGAACGATTCCTCCATCATCTCGGCGTCGCCGCCGAACTTGCCCAAGGCGCCGGCGGGCAGACCAATTTTGGCGACCACGCCGTCAACGTCCTCCATGGCGGCGGCCAGAGGCTTGGTCTTTTCAAGGTTGCCGAAGATGGTGATTTGCCGGGCGCGGTCCTCGCGATCGATTTGCACCGGCCCGGTGGTCTCGGTTACGCTAACCATGTTCCGCAACTCGACCAGTTCACCCGTCCCCGTGCGGACCGGCACGGCGAGGATGTCGGTGGCCCGGCCCCGATCGCCTTCGGCCAGGCGGACGCGCACGTCGTATGTTTCACCGTCCTGCTCGAAGGTGGTAGCCTTCTGCCCGCCGATCATTGCCCGAACGGCGCTACCCAGCTCGTCGACCGAAACGCCCAGGTCGGAAGCCTTGTCGCGGTCGATTACGACGTCTATCTGCGGCTTTCCCGAATCGTAGCTGGAGTTCAGGTCGACGATGCCGGGCACTTTCGAGAGCTCGCCGATGATTGCGCGAGACGACGTGACAAGTTCGTCCAGGTTGGGGCCCTGGATGTTGTACTGTAGCGGCGCGACGCGGAACCCGCCGCCGCCGATACGAGGGATGATCTCGACGCTTATCTTCAGGTGCGCGAGGTCGGCCAGTTGCTGCCGGGCCATGGCCATGATGTCTTTCTGGGAATAGTCGCGCCGGCTTTTTGGCACCAATCGGGTGAGCACGGTGGCCACGTTCACGCGCTCCTCGGCACCGGCGCCGATGGTCGTGAATACCTGCCTGACACCCGGCAGCATGCGAACCCGACGTTCGATTTCCTCTAGTACCTGGCCGGTGCTTTCGATGGAGGTGCCGATGGGCGTTTCCACCTGGACGGCGAACTGGCTCTCGTCGGGTTCGGGAATGAATTCCTTACCCAGGAAGGGCGTGATCGCCAGGCTGGAGATGAACACGCCGATCGCTCCCGCCACGACCAGCCAGCGGCGCCGCAACGAAACGCGGAGCAGGGCCGAGTAACCCACTTCGAGCCGCTCGAAGAATCGCTCGGTGATGTTGAACAGTCGGCCGTGCTTCTTGCTGACGGTTAGTATTCGCGAGCAGAGCATGGGCGAGAGCGTGACGGCGATGAAGGTCGACACGGCTACGGCGAAGGCCACGGTCATGCCGAATTCGTAGAAGAAGCGGCCGATGATACCGTCCATGAAGGCGACCGGCACGAAGACGGCCCCGATGGCCAGCGAGGTGGCGACCACGGCGAACCCGATCTCGGCGATGCCCTCGAAGGCCGCCTTCATTCGCGGTTTGCCCTCCTCCATGTGCCGATAGGTGTTCTCCAGCACCACGATCGAATCATCGATGATCATGCCCACTGAAATTGTCAAGGCCAGTAGCGACATCATGTTCATCGTGAAGCCCATCGCCAGCATGAAGGAGAAGGTGGCGATGATCGTGGTGGGGATAGTGATCGCCGCGACGAACGAGCCGCGAAGGCTGCGGAGGAAGAACAGAATGACCAGCACGGCCAGCACTCCACCGCGAACTAATTCGCCCTGGGCTTCCGAAATACTGTCGTCGACGAAAACCGAGAGGTCCTTGGCGACGATCAGTTCGTGGCCCTGGGGTAGTTCGTCGCGGATTTCGTCGAGCTGCTTTTTGACCTCCGTCGCCACCGCCAGCAGGTTCTCGCCCGACTGGCGGCGAACGGCCAGCGAGACGGCCCTGCGCCCATCGAGCCGCGCCAGGCTGCGGAAGTCTTCTAGGCCGTCCTCGATCCAGGCCACGTCGCGAAGCCGAATCGGCGTGCCGCCTCGATTGACAACCACCAGGGCCTCGAAATCCTTGACCGTCTTCAACTTGCCTTGGGTCTTGACGACGATCTCCCGGCGTCCCGTCTCGACGCGTCCGCCGGGTGGCTCGCTGTTCTCGCGGTCCAGTGCGTCAATCACGTCTTGGGCCGAGAGGTCCTGGGCCCGCAAGGCGTCGGCGCGGAGCCAGACGCGGACCTCCCGCTCCCGATCGCCCACCAGCCGAATGCTGCCCACGCCTTGGATGCTCTCAATCCGCGGTTTGACCACGTCGTCGGCGTATTCGGAAAGCTCCCGGATCGAGGCCCTGCCGGCCAGTACGATGTCCATGATCGGGGCCGAATCGATATCGAATTTCTCGATAATTGGCGGGTCGATTTCGCGCGGTAGCTCGCCGCGCACGGCCGCCACCTTGTCGCGGACGTCCTGGCTGACCACGTCGATATCTTCTTCCAGTTCGAACTCGACGAAGATTTGGGCGAACCCCTCCGTGCTCTGCGAGCGGAGCTTCTTGATCCCGCTGATCGTGTTCACGGCCTCCTCGATCACGTCGGTCACTTCCGTTTCGACCGTCTCGGGATCGGCGCCTTCGTAGGGCACGGTGATCGTCACGACCGGGATGTCGACGTCCGGATACAGGTCCACGCCGATCGAACGGTACGACGTCATGCCAAACACGACCAACGCCATGATAACCATCGAGGCCAGCACGGGACGGCGAATGGATACTTCAGATATTTTCATCAAGCTGCCTTCAGAGTGTAGCCGATCTTGTAGCCGGATTCGCAAGAATTCGGTTCTTCCGCATAACGGCTGAATTCTTGCGAATCCAGCTACGATGGATTGCTTCCGGCCGGTTGATCTTACCGCGTGGATGCCAGGGGAGCGGTGATCTTGGGGCGAACCTTCAAACCATCGGCCAGTAGCGACGTATTACCGACCACCACCAACTCGCCTTCCGAAAGACCCTCGACCACTTCGTAATGAGACCGGCTGGCGATTCCCAGCCGGACGGGCTGCTTGCGGACGCAATCGTCGCGACAGATGAACACGGCCGGCTGGCCCTCGGTGAAACTTACCGCGGCGGCCGGTACGGCCAGAATGTCAACCGCCGAAGAGACCGGCAGCGTGACGTTCACGAATCCACCCGCCTTGAAAACCCGCTTGCGATTGTCGACCGTGACGCGAATGCGGAACGTTCGGGTTTGTAGATCGATCATTCCGTTTACCAGATCGACAACGCCGGCTACCGCCCGGGGCATGCCGGACGCTTTCACCGCGGCCACGTCGTCCAGCTTGACCAATCCCTGATAGGCTTCCGGCACCGACACCTGGGCGAACAAAATGCGGGGATCCATTATCCGCAGTATTTCCACGCGGGGCATGGCGGTCACCCGATCGCCCACGTCGACGTAACGTTCCGCAATCACGGCGTCGTACGGAGCACGGACGGTTGTCTTTGCCAGTTTCTCGGCCTGGCACTTAACCTCGGCATCGGCCGCCGCGATTTGGGCCTTGGCCACGTCGACCTGCTCCTTGGTCGGCCCCGCCTCGGCTAGCTTCAGAGCGGACTCGACCCGATGCAGGGCGGCGGCGGCGGTTTGGGACGCCATCACCATCCCGTCGTAATCGCTTTGCGACGTGACGCGGCGCTCCAGGAGCTGCCGACTGCGATGGAGGTCGGCTTCCGCTCGCTTGGAAGTCGCTTGGGCCTCTTCCACCTGGAATCGGAGTTGGTCAACCTCTTCCACCCGTTTCCAGGCCATGAGGTTCGCCAGTTCGCTCTTGGCCAGATCGAGTTGGGCCTTTGCCACGCCCAGATTCAGTTGAAAATCGATCGGGTCGATCTGCACCAGCACGTCGCCCTGCTTGACCTGATGGCCGATGTCCAGCCCCAGCGTGACCGACTGCCGCTGCCCGCCGTCCTCGAATTCGATCTTGCGATCGGACAGTGGAAACGACTTGATGATACCGTCCACATCGGAGACAACCGTGGTGACGCGGATGGGGATCAGCGTGCCGACCAGCTCCAAAGTTGATTTGATTGGCGCGCGACTCGCCCTGACCACGTTAACATCCAGCACTTGGGGTTCAGCCACGGATGCCTCTTCCGCCGCGCGGTCGCCGGAGCAACCGCAACAGGCCAGAAGTACCGGCACGACTAATCTTAGCAGCCAGTTTCGCTTCATAATTCTTCCGATCCTTGCTTGTCAATCGATGCTTCGTCGCTCGACGGTTTGGCCCGCAGGCCTTCGAGGAAAATTCTGATCGCGTGTTCGGTTATGTCCCGAGCTGTCAGGTCGGCCCCGGAGTAGCAGGCGAAAACAACGCAGCCGTAGAGCAAGCTGCCATAGGCCTCGAGCGACTTGCGGATGTCGAGCGGTCGGAGCTGCCCGGCGGCAACTCCTCGCTCGAACACGACAGCGAAACGCTCGACGAGGTTCTTGTGTTTCTCTTTCAGCCTGTCGGGCGCCGAGCCGCGGAACTCGGCGCGATCCTGGACGAAAAGTTCCAGATAGTCGGGGTTGTCTTCGAAGAAACCGCAATACGCGCTGCCGATTGCCTTGAGCCTGGCAACGGCGCCGTCGATCCCCACGAAGGACGCCAGTAGCCTCGTCTCGAGCCTATCGAGAATCTCAAGGATGATCGTCCAGAAAAGGTCTTCCTTGTTGCCGAAGTAGCGGTAGACGGTCCCCTTGCCCACGCCGGCCCGATCGGCGATCACCTGCACATCGGCGTTCCGGAAGCCTTCTTCAGCGAAGGTCCGGATGGCCTGGGCGAGAATCGCCTCGTGCTTCTGGGTGGTTTTAGCCGCTGTAGTACTCGGGGAAGACATTGTAATACACCGAATGAGATGCCGGTTTCCGTGTCGGACGGACGCGCCCGTCCACGCAGCATAACATAGATATCGGCAGGTCGTCAACCGATAAATCGGAAAACCCGGCATGTGAGGCCAATTCGTGGCCGGGTTCAAATCGATGCGTTCTTGGTATAATCTCAAAGATCGTTAAGATTTTGACAAAGATCGGCGATTAGTGGCGACCGGTTCTTGCCTGGGTGCGGTAGCACCGGTTTGGCTGGCGGCCCTGCCGCCCTACGAAAAACACTCCGAGTTGATCGTGGGGGAGTGCCATTTCAACCAGGACTCTGTATAAAGCGTGTATGAACTGGTAGTTTTCCGGACTCTTCTCAGCCAGCTACACTCCAGTTTGGGTGACGTAACCGACACGGCTGAAAAGGTCCGCTGGAAAAGACTCTTGGATATAGCTGTTTGTCTTTGGCGACGGTCGCCAACAGGCATTTTTTACGGTTGCATAGCCAATGACCGAGGGCGAAGCCCGGTTCCCCGGCCAAGCGGCCTGGATCCGCGAATTGATTATGCAAAGACCAATAGCTCAACCGATTTTGGAGGAAGCCACGCATGGCAGAGGAAAAATCTGGCCAGATTGTCAACGTGATGAAAGAGTCGCGGTTGTTTGCCCCACCGGAAGAGTTCGCGGCGAAGGCCCGGATCGGCTCGGTGGATGAGTACGAGCGGCTTTGGAAAGAAGCATCCGACGACAAGGAAGCGTTCTGGGGCAAGCTGGCCGAGGAATTGCATTGGTTCAAACCGTTCGACAAGGTGCTCGAGTGGAACGAACCGTTCGCCAGTTGGTTTGTCGGCGGTCAGACTAACGTATCGTACAACTGCCTGGATGCCCACATGGGCACGCATCGCCAAGACAAGGCCGCGCTGGTTTGGGAAGGCGAGCCGGGCGACACCCGGACGCTAACCTACCAAGAGCTACTTACGGAAGTCTGCAAGTTCGCCAACGTGCTGAAGAAGTTGGGTATCGGCCGAGGCGACATGGTGGCCATGTACATGCCCATGGTGCCCGAACTGGCCATCGCCATGCTGGCCTGTGCTCGGGTGGGTGCGGTACATTCAATCGTTTTCGGCGGTTTCTCGGCCGAAGCCATCGCCGAGCGAAATAACGACGCCTCGACCAAGTTGCAGATCACGGCCGACGCCGGTTGGCGTCGCGGCAAGCAACTTCCGCTCAAGGCCACCGTGGACGCCGCCTTGGAGAAGTCACCCACCGTCGAGAAGTGCGTCGTGCTGAAGCGGGTGGGTTGCGACGTGGAGATGAAGGAAGGCCGCGACCTCTGGTGGCATGACCTGATGGAAGACGCTTCGCCCGATTGCCCCGCCGAGCCGATGGACAGCGAAGCGCCCCTGTTCATCCTCTACACCAGCGGCTCGACCGGCAAGCCCAAGGGCGTCAAGCACACCACGGCCGGCTACAATCTCTTCGCCAAGAAGACCACCGAGTGGGTCTTCGACATGCGCGACGACGACATCTACTGGTGTACGGCCGACATCGGCTGGATCACCGGCCACAGCTACGTCATCTACGGCCCGCTCAGCGCCGGGGCGACGTCCGTAATGTACGAAGGAGCTCCAAACTGTCCCGACGAAGGCCGCTTCTGGGAGATCGTCGAGAAGTACCGCGTCACCATCTTCTATACGGCCCCGACCGCCATTCGCACGTTCATCAAGTGGGGCGACGATTGGGTCGATAAGCGCGACCTCAGCTCCTTGCGGCTGCTGGGTACCGTGGGCGAAGGGATCAATCCCGAGGCCTGGATGTGGTATCACGAGAAGATCGGCGGCGGACGCTGCCCGATCGTCGATACCTGGTGGCAAACCGAGACGGGCGGAATCATGATGTCGCCGCTGCCCGGCGTCACCACCACCAAGCCGGGTAGCTGCTGCAAGCCGCTGCCGGGCGTGGTTCCGGAAATCGTGAATGAGGAGGGCGATCCGGTCGACCAAGGCAACGGCGGCTGGCTGGTGATCGCGCAACCCTGGCCCGGCATGATCCGCGGAATTTGGGGTGACGATCGACGCTACGAGGATCAATACTGGAGCGACGTGCCCGGCAAGTACCTCTGCGGCGACAACGCCCGATGCGACGACGACGGCTACTACTGGATCATGGGCCGAATCGACGACGTGCTGAACGTCTCCGGACACCGGCTCAGCACGATCGAGATCGAGAGCGCCCTGGTCAGCCATCCGGCGGTGGCCGAGGCTGCTTCCGTCGGCCGTCCCCACGAGCTGAAGGGCGAAGCCATCGCGGTCTTCGTCACGCTGGCCACGGGCGACCCGAGCGAGGAGATGCGCAAGGAGTTGAAGAACCATGTCCGCAAGGAGATCGGCTCGTTGGCCGTTCCCGACGACATCCGCTTCACCTCTTCGCTACCCAAAACCCGCAGCGGCAAGATTATGCGACGCCTGCTCCGCGACATCGCGGCCGGCGTGGAAACCGTCGGCGATACCACGACGCTCGAAGACTACAGCGTCCTGGCAAAGCTCCGCACCGACGACTGATCGTATTGGGTGCCACTTATAGTAGCTCCAAAGTTATGAACAGGCTGCTGATGCGGGGCGCTTCCTAAGCCCAGAGGAGCAGCAGACTGCTGGCTTGTCCAGCAGTGCGAAGCACAAAACACGAAAAAGCACTGCTGGACAAGCCAGCAGTGGCACTCAAGATTCAAAACGGCGGGCAACGTGAGCCCGCACAATCTCACTTATCGCCCTTCTTTTTCGGCGGGGCGGCTTCGTCGGGCTTGAGCTTTCGGATGCGGATGTTGCGCACGGCGCTGCTGGTACACCAGGCCGAGATACCCAGCGGCTTGCTCAGGTCGACCTCGTCGCGGATGTCGAACTTGTGCTCGGCGGTCGGCAGGTCGACGACCTGTTCCTTGTCCAACCAAGCGTCGATCTTGTGCTTGGTCACGCGAATTCGCACCTTGTACCATTTCTTCGACTTGAAGTCCTGGAACGTGGTGGTGACGTTGTCGGAAGCGTCGTAGAAATCGACGCACGACAGCCCGACCACCGGGCCGCCCCAGCCGCCGACCACCAGCGAGCAGAACTTCTCGCCGATGGGGAACGTGGTGGTGCAGAAGAAGTCGTTCCCGTCCAGACGCATCCCTTCCAGCGACAGTTCGTAGTCGCACTTGGGCGGCTTGCCGCTATAGGTGATGCCGGTGAGCGATTCGCCCATCTCCATCTGGATCGCGCCCTTCTTGACCGACACCTCGCCCTCGCCGCCGAACTTGGTGACCTTCCAGCCCTTGAGCGTCTTGCCGTCGAAGAGGCTCTGCCAGGCGTAGGGGTCGGGCTTGGCGGCTTTGGCCGGCTCGGCCGGCTCGGCGCTTTCGGCCCGGCGGATCAGTTCGTGGGCCAAAAGCAGCGAGCCGAACACGACCAACAGGATGGCCGCGAAAATGGCCAACTGACGCCGTGGATGGACGGCCACCTGGCAGTGGGGACCGCTCGGTTTGGTTTGACTTGCTCTTCTCATGACAAATGCTCCCTTTCGAGGCTGAATTATCGAGTTGTCAGTTTTCAGTTATCAGTTTTCAGTCCAAAAAATCCCAGGAGCCGTTGTCTCCAATCACTGACAACTGACAACTGACTACTGAGAACTGACAACTTCTCCCGTTCTACCCTAGCCCGAGTATTTCCACAAGCTCGGGTCTGATCTTTATATATGTTACAACGGCGACGCCCAGAAGTACAATCGCTCCGAAAAGCACAAACGCCTTGACGGCCCAGTTCAGCGTGCGGCCCTGGGTGGCACGGGGGTCGAAGAACACTGCCACCAGGGCTATGGCGGCCAGCGGCACGGCCAGCATCGTCGAGGCCTGCCCGACCAGTATGGCGGCCACCTTGATGTCAACTTTTTTGGCCTTCTCGACCTTGGCGACGGCCTGATCGGCCTCGTCGGGCTGTTCTTCAGCGGCCGCAGCCGCCTTGGTCGTCTCGGCGGTGTGGATGATCGCCAGGCTCAAGGTCATGCCGATCAGGAGCACGACGGAGGCGAATATTCTGGTGGCGGTCGATTCCAGCTTTCCACCCAGCCCCAGCGTATCGTTGATTATCACGCCGCCGGTCAGCGAGTTGGCGATGAAGCTGGAGAAGGCGGCCGCCCAGAATCCCACGCTGAAGACGAGTCGGGCGTAGGGTCCGAAGACATTTTCCAGCGAGCGGATCATTATGCCGAAGTCGACCCGGCCGGCGTTTGGGTAGAGCACGGTGGCGGCGGTCATCATGATAATGGCGCCGATCAGCGTGAGCATGACCGAGGCCATCACGGTATCGGCGATACCGCTGGCCATATCATCCTCGGTCCATCCCTTGGCCTTGACCAGATAGATTTGGAAGATGGCGGCCGATACGCAGAAGGTCGTGCCGGCCAGCCCGCAAATCACCACCCAATTCACGTTCGCCGGCAGCGTTGGCACGAATGCCCCGTGCAGCATGCCTTGCAGCACGTCCAGGCGGTCGGGTTTCGCCCCGACGGCCCAGACCAGATTGCTCAAGAAGGCCAGCGCCATGAAGACGAGGAAGAACATCATCATCTTCTCAAGCACGCCGTAGAACTGCTTAAAGGAGAAGAGGAAGGCGATGGCGACCAGCGTGAACGCCACGGGCCAGACGTATTGGGGTACGCCAGCAAACAGGGCTTCCATTCCGGCCGTCACGCCCAGCGAGTTGCCGAACTGGAAGGCGGCCGTCACCATGAAGATGGCCAGGCCGCAGAGCACGGCGAAAGGGCGGCCGAGCCGGTTTGCCGTCAGCGTGATGAAGGTTTCGTCGGAATAGATACCCAGCCGCATGGCCAGGGCCAGGAAGCCGGCCATCAGGGCCCCGGCCAGCAGCGACAACCAGATCATCGCGTAGCCGTAACTGGCGCCTGTCGTCGACATCAGCGTAACGCTACCCGGCCCGATAACACAGGCCCCGACAATAAACGCCGGCCCCACCCTCGCCAGAATGCCACGCCGCTTCGCCATGGGTTTTCCTTTTGGTTGGGCCTAGGGTGCCACTGCTGGCTTGTCCAGCAGTGCGAACAATAACCCTCGCACAAACACGGCTGGGCAAGCCAGCAGTGGCACCCGAATTGCCGCCGACGCACTATTCTGACGGACGGCTATCAGTTGCTCACTTCCGGCTTGCCCTCGATCTCCAGTACGACAACCGTGTCGATCGGGTCGGGCGCTTTGGGCGGTACGCTGACGACGACGTTGCCCTCGGCGGCGGTTACTTCCAGCGATTTTTTGCCTGCGTCGGCCAGCAAGTATGCTTTCTTAATCTCGCTCTTCAAGCCTGGCACTACCAGTTTCCCGTCGCCCGGCCAATTGAAGACGTGTAGGAAGAGTTGGCCCGGCTTGGTCGTCACTCGTCCCCAGGCGAGTTTCTTAAACGGGCTGGGGCCGGTGCCGTAGAGGCTTTGTCCGTTGACCTTGATCCAGCGACCCATCTCGTCGAGCCGATCGACACTCGGTTGTGGAATCAGACCCTCGGCGGTCGGGCCGACGTTCAGCAGGAAGTTGCCGCCCTTGCTGACGATGTCGACCAGCTTATGCAACAGATCGGCGGTCGGCTTCCAGGTGTCATCGTCCTTCTTGAATCCCCAGGTATGGTTGATCGTCATGCAGGTTTCCCAATCCCAGCCGGGCATTCCGGTGGCCGGAATCTCTTGCTCGGGCGTGCCGAAGTCGCCGGGCGAGTGCTTCCGCTTGCCCACTCGGTTGTTGACGATCAGGCTCGGTTGCAGCCCACGAATGTATTTCTCCAATTCGTGACCTTGCGGCTCGGTCCACTGCTTGATCCACTCGCCGTCGAACCAGAGTACGCCGATTCGGCCGTAGTTGGTCAGCAGTTCGCGGAGTTGGCCGCGCATGTGCTCGATGTACTTGGGGAAGCTCTCGCCGGTGGCGTCCGGATGGTGCCAGTCCATGACCGAATGATACCAGCAGATTTCGATGCCCTGCCGGTGACACTCGTCGGCCAATTCCTTGAGCAGGTCGCGTTTGATCGGCGCGCCCATCACGTCGTAGTCGGTCAGCTTCGAGTCGAA
>CAZDHN010000151.1:0-11119 GCA_964505115.1 uncultured Planctomycetaceae bacterium | reverse complement strand
CTCGATCATTGGCTATGCAAGGGTCAATAGGGCGGGGCTTGCACCATATCCCCGGCGTGGTAAACTAAAACCGTTAATGATTGATGCGTCCGCCGAGAGAAGCGGTGCCGGGGCTTCCAGCCCATGAATCCACTCAGAGCCGCTATCCCACCGCTGGGTGGGGCGGTGATTGGTCAGCGCTGCCGGGTTAGGGTCCGGCGGCAATTTGATCTCGGGAGGTGAATCATCGCCAAAGACCAGTTAATAGCGGAGCAAGCGCCCCAAGCGCAAGGCTTCCTGAAGACAGTCGTCGACGCTACCCCGGAAGCGGTGCTCATCATCGACCGCGACCACCGCGTGGTGTTCGCCAACCGGGCTGCCTGTCGCATCGCGGGCAGGAAGGACCTGAGTTCCGGCGATCTGGCATGCTACGAAGTCTCCCACCATCGCGACCATCCCTGTCAGGGTCCCGAGTACCCGTGCCCGCTGGATCGGGTCATTGAAACCAAGGCACCGGTCACGGTCACGCACGCCCACCACGACTCCGACGGCAACAAGGTCTTCGTCGAGATTAGCGCGGTCCCGATTCTCGACGAAGCGGGCGAGGTGCCCCAAGTCATCGAGTGGTATCACGATATCACCGAGCACAAGCGGGCGGAGGAGGCGCTTCGATGCGAGAGAGACTTTGCCGAAGGTCTGCTAACCACAGCGCAAGCCATTGTGCTGATGCTGGATACCGAGGGCCGGGTTGTCCGCTTCAACCCTTACATGGAACGGCTTTCGGGCTATCGCCTCGAGGAGGTACGGGGCAAGGATTGGTTTACCACCTTCTTGCCCAAGCGTGACCAAGATCATATGCGGGAGTTGTTTCTGGAGGCGGTGAGTGACATCCAGACACGCGGCAACGTCAATCCCATCGTGACGAAGGACGGGCGCGAGCGTGAGATCGAATGGCACGACAACACGCTCAATGATGCTGACGGTAACGTCGTCGGCTTGCTCTCCATCGGCCTGGACATCACCGAGCGCAAGCGGGCGGAGAAGGCGCTGCAGACGGCTCGCGAGAAACTGGAAACACGAGTCAACGAACGCACCACGGAACTGGCGGCTGCCAACGTAAAGCTCCGAGACGAAATCGACGATCGCAAGCGGGTGGAAAACGCGCTGAGAGAGAGCGATCAGAGGTTCCGCGCCATTGCCGACTACGCGTACGACTGGGAAAGCTGGGTCGGACCCGACGGCCGCTTGCTCTGGGTGAATCCGGCGGTCGAGCGTCTGACCGGCTACACGCCCGGCGAGTGCATGGCAATGCCCGACTATCCCATGCCCATGATCCATGAGGACGATCGACCAAAAGCCGATGAACTTCTTCAGGAAGCCGTAGCCGGGTCGTCCAGGAATGACGTGCCCTTGCGCCTTCGCTGTAAGGACGGCGCGACGAAGTGGATGGCGGTCTCCTGGCAGCCCATCTATGACAAGGACGGCGTGCCCTTGGGCCACCGAAGCAGCGGGCGAGACATTACCCGGCGCAAGCAGGCGGAAGAGCGAGAGATGAACTTGCAGGCGGAACTGGCGCATATTGGGCGACTTAGCACGATGGGCGAAATGGCCAGCGGCCTGGCCCATGAACTCAACCAGCCGCTGACCGCAATCGCCCTGCAGGCCGACGCGCTGGCGAACTATTCGAAGCCGGTTATCAAGGAAGACAGCGAGAAGCTGATTCAGTCATTGAAGTTCATCGCTGAACAGGCGCACCGCGCCGGCAATCTGATTCGGCGGATGAGGCAGTTTGTCAAGATCGTTGGCCCAAAGCGAAGCACCATCACGTTCAATGAAATCGTCGACGAGGTCATCCCGCTGCTGAAAATGGATCTCCGCGAGGCGGGCATCGTTCTGGCCGTCGACATAGACGGGTCGTTGCCGCAAGTCTTCGGCGACAAGATTCAATTGCAGCAAGTGCTCTTGAATCTGGTGCGCAACGCGATTGAGGCAATGCGGGACACCCAGATCGACCAACGCCGACTGAATATCAAAGCGCGCCCCACCGACGGCATGATCGAGGTCGCCGTCCGCGATACGGGTTGCGGAATCCCGGCCGACAAGCTCGATCGGATTGAAGATCTGTTTGGCACCTTCTACACGACCAAGTCGGAAGGAATGGGAATTGGGCTGGGTATCTCTCGGTCGATTGTCGAATCGCACGGTGGGCACTTACGGGCAAAGCCAAATCCCGACCGGGGAGCCACCTTCACCTTCACCTTGCCGATTCCGGCGGAAGAGGAAGGGACTGACTGATCGGCATTGGACTCGACTCCGAGTCCGGACTATCGAACCCGACGGCGGGCCAGTACGCGCTTCAGCCAGCGCTCGCGCAGCGACGGATCGTGCAGCCGGTCGTCTTGCTCGATGGGTAGCTCGGGCAGACGCTCCCGTAAGATGGCGACGAACAGGCCAACGCCCCCCTTCGTACACTCGCCCGACGGCAGCCAAAGCTCCACGCCTTCAATTCCGCAACTCGGCGATCGGGACTTGAAGATGTAGCCGTCGATCTTCGCCTCGGCGAGCCGCTCAACTCGGGCGGCGGCGTAGGAGTGCATCGAATCGGTCAGATCGTCGCCGGTTGCCGGCATTATCAGGCGGGTTTCCTCGCCGTGCAGTTCGAGCTGTATGCGGTTGCGTGGCACGGGCAGGCCAAGTTCAACTTCCGGGCAAACGGGCAGCCATTCGAAGTATTGCCCCAACGTCTCGGTGATCAGCGGATCCCGTTTGTCGCGGCCGTCGTAGCGGACCCGCCGGCCCAGCAAGCAGGCTGAAATCCCCACTCGGGCGGTATTGGAAGCGTCTTGTTCCACGATTCTGTTCTATTTTCGGGTAACAGGTGTAGTCGTGTTAGCCCCGTCGCCCGCGACGGGAGAAGTAGCAAAAACCGGCCCGCCAGCCGGTCGCAGGCGACCGGGCTAACCTTTGCACCGTGCCGAACGCAGTGTTGTAGCATTTGCCGCCGGGTGAATTGGATTATCCGCTCCCGGTGTGTTATGATCAAGGTCGCCGAAGTTGACCATCCCACCGTTTTCCCACCCGAGCTTAGGAGTCATGGCGATGAAATTCCACGCGATCTTGGGCATTTTGCTGGCACTGATTGCTCTTACCAGTTCGACACTTCAATCGGCCGCCGCCGCAACGGCCGACAAGGGCCCAAATATCGTCTTCTTCGTTAGCGAAGATCCCCACAATTACGAGGCCACCCGAACCATCCCGGTTTTTGCCAAAATGCTGCAAGCCAAGTACGGTTGCCAATGCACCGTGCTACTGGGTGAAGGCGAGCCGAACGCGTTCAAGTTTCCCGGCATGAAGAAGGCGGTCGAGGCGGCCGACCTGTTGGTGATCTTCTTCCGACGCCGGGCACTGTCGACGGAACAACTCGGCCTGATCCGCAAGCATCTGGCGGCGGGCAAGCCGCTGGTGGGTATCCGCACGGCTAATCATGCCTTCTCGGTTCGCGGCAAGCTGAAACCCGGATACGAAATGTGGTGGGAGTTCGTGCCCGACATGCTCGGCGGCGGCAACACGGGTTACGGTGCCACCGAGGCGGGCGTGGACGTGGTGTTATTGCCCCAGGCGGCCGGGCATCCGATCCTGGCCGGCGTGAAGCCGCTCAAATGGCACTCGCAAGGCCCGCTCTACAAGGTCAAACCGATCGACAAGAAAGCCACCGTTCTGGTGACCGGCGCTATCGACAAAGAGATCGAACCGATCGCCTGGACCTACAACTGCAAAGGCAGCCGCGTGTTCTACACCTCGCTGGGTTACCCGACCGACTTCGATCTGCCCCAGTACCGCACACTTCTGACCAACGGAATCTTCTGGGCCATGAACCGGCCCGTCCCGAAAGCCCGTTGAATGATCTTTCTGGATACCAACGTTTTTGACACTTGCATTATGGAGCAACCATGATTCGTCCCCGAGCCATCTTTGGCATGCTGCTGCCGTGCCTCGTTTCGATTCAACTGATTACCACGGCCGACGAACCGGACGCATCGGCCGGCCTATCTCTCTACCAACGCTCCCGGATGGAGACGCCCGAAGGCAGCGGCCGGTTCGAGCCGGTCTACAAGACGGTCGACTGGGACCCGAAGAAGACGGCCATCATCGTTTGCGACATGTGGGACGATCACTATTGCCGCGGCGCGGCCGACCGGGTGACGGAGATGGCGCCGCGAATGAACGAGGTGCTCATCGCCGCCCGAAAACGGGGCGTGTTTATCATCCATTCGCCCAGCGGCACGCTCGACGTCTACAAGGATACGCCCCAACGCAAGCTGGCCCAACAAGCACCCCAGGTCGAAGGCAAGGCGCCCAGCGGCTGGTATAAGCTGGATCCAAAGCGCGAAGCGCCACTGCCGATCGAAGATTCCGACGCCTGCGATACGGGCGACAAGCGGCACATAGCGTATTCCAAGCAGAACGAAGCGATCGAGATCAAACCGGGTGACGCCATCACCGACAATGCCGAAGCCTACCGCCTGCTCAAGCAGCGGGGGATCGAAAACGTCATCATCATGGGCGTGCATACCAACAAATGCGTGCTGGGTCGGCCGTTCGGCATCCGCCAGATGGTTACGCACGGCAAGAACGTGGTCCTGATGCGCGATATGACCGACGCCATGTACAACCCCAAGCAGAAGCCGCACGTGAGCCACGTGCGC
Organism: uncultured Planctomycetaceae bacterium; assembly: GCA_964505115.1. Lineage (GTDB taxonomy): Bacteria > Planctomycetota > Planctomycetia > Pirellulales > Thermoguttaceae > CAZDHN01. Next base: position 6,434 of record CAZDHN010000151.1, on the reverse strand, counting down.
GGTACGGAACTGGTGGTCGAGCACATCGAAAAGCACTGGTGCCCCACGATCACCAGCACCGACTTCCTCCAGCGACCGGCCTTCCGCTTCAAGGAAGACAAGCGGCCGCACGTGGTCGTCATCGTTAGCGACGACCACTACAAGGCCGACGAGACCCTGCCGCCCTTCGCCCAAATGCTCCGCGAACGATACGGTTGCCATTGCAGTGTGTTGCACGGCCAGCACGAGCACAACATCCCGCGGATCGTCGAACTGCAAGACGCCGACGTAATGATTCTTTACGTTCGGCGACTGGTTCTGCCGGCCGAGCAAATGGCCGCCATTCGCAAGTACCTCGATTCGGGCAAGCCGCTGATCGGATTGCGAACGGCGAGCCACGCCTTTGCCGGAAAGTACAAATACCCGCCCGGCTACAAAACGCCCGAGGGAAAGGCCGAGTGGCGCGACTTCGATCCCGAGGTGCTGGGCGGCAACTACCACGGCCACGGCCCCAACCCCAACGGCACCGACGTTGCCACCGCGCCCGGCATGGCCGATCACCCGATCCTGGCCGGCGTCAAGCCCGAGAAGTGGCACGGCACCGGGTCGCTCTATTTCGTCCTGCCGCTGGCCGAGAACGCAACCGTTCTGCAAACCGGTTCGGCAAAGGACAAGCAGGGTGTGGACCAGACGGAGCCGCTCACCTGGATACGCACTTACAAGGGCGGCCGGGTCTTCTTCAGCAACTTGGGCCATTGGGACGACTTCAAGCTCCCCCAGTTCCGCAAACTGCTGGTCAACGGTATATTCTGGGCAATGGATCGGCCCCTGCCGAAAGCTGATGTTCACAAAGCAGAGGAATAATCGACATGCTTCAAACGCGCGCAACAGTTAGCCCGGTCGCCTGCGACCGGAAAACGAGCCGGTCTCCGCTATTCTTCCCGTCGCAAGCGACGGGCCTAACACGCGCTGTCACCGATTACCCGAAAACGCGCCGATCTGAATCAAGTCGATTAATCGCAATGAAGTCGAACCTCGCAATCGGTCTGCTGTTAGCTTGCCTCGTTTGGACGGGTTTTCTTTCGGCGGCCGAGGTTCGGCCCTCGCCGGACAGGCTCATGCTGCACATGCGTTCGCGCCAGAAGAAGGCCGACGCCGACGGCCGGCACGAGCTCGTCTACAAGACGGCCCAATGGGAGCCGAAGAAGACGGCCATCATCATTTGCGACATGTGGAACACGCTCTGCTGCAAGATACCGGCGGATCGGGTGGCCGAGATGGCCGTGCGGATGAACGAGGTCGTGGCGGCGGCCAGGCGGCGGGGCGTGCTGATAATCCACTCGCCCAGCGGGAATGTCGATTTCTACGAGGGCACGCCCCAGCGAAAGTTGGCCCAGCAGGCGCCCAAGGTCGAGACCACGGTGCCGCTGAAATGGTGCTACCTGGATCCCAAGCGGGAGCCGCCGCTGCCGATCGACGACTCGAAGGGCGGTTGGGAAGGCCCCCGATTGCCCGGCCGGCCACAAACCCGCCAGCACGAGGCCATCAAAATCGAGCAGGGCGACGCAGTCGGAGCCGGTCGCGATGTCTTCTACCTGATCCAACAACGGGGCATCGAGAACGTGATCGTCATGGGCGTGCATACCAACATGTGCGTGCTCGGCCGGCCGTTCGGCATCCGGCAGATGGTCTACCTGGGAAAGAACGTCGCCCTGATGCGCGACATGACCGACAGCCTCTACAACCCTGAGTTCGAGCCACGCGTCAACCACTTTCGCGGCACGGAACTGGTCGTCGAGCATATCGAGAAGCATTGGTGCCCAACGCTTACCAGTTGCGATTTCCTCGACAAGCCGGCCTTCCGCTTCAAGCAAGACAAGCGGCCGCACATCGTGTTCGTCGTCAACAACAATCACTACGAGGCGAACCAGACCATGCCCCGGTTCGCCCAGCAGTTGCGCGAAAAATGCGGCTACTCCTGCACGGTCTTGAACATCCAGGACGAATCGAGCTATCCGGGCATGGAAGAGCTCCGGGCGGCCGATTGCATGGTGCTGTTCGTGCGGCGTCGGGCGCTGCCGGCCGGGCAGATGGCGATTGTCCGCCGGTATGTCGCGTCGGGTGGGCCGGTGGTGGCGCTGCGCACGGCTAGCCACGCCTTCGCCGTCGGTAAGCTGCCCGAAGGTTACGCCCAGTGGAAGGAGTTCGACCACGACGTGCTCGGCGGCAACTACCACGGCCACGGCTCGAACAAGCTGGGGACCGACGTGGCCGCGGCCGCTGGAGCGGTCGCTCATCCGATACTCGCCGGCGTCGCGCCCGGCAAGTGGCACAGTACGGGCTCGCTCTACGATGTCTCGCCGATCGACCGGAAGGCGGTCGTCCTGCAAACCGGTTCGCAGGGAGATCGCACCGAGCCGCTAAGCTGGGCCCGCCGCCACGGCGACTGCCGCGTGTTCTACACCGGCCTGGGCCATCCCGACGATTTCAACACACCCCAGTTCCGCAAGCTGCTGGAAAACGCCATCCGTTGGGCACTGGACAAAGAGTGAGGGACGGGAAGAATATCCGTCGGCCCAGCCCCACGCATCCAAATCCTAAATCAGAAATCGGAAATCAGAAATCGGAAGGTTCAATCGCCACGCGAATGAACTCGCCGGAAGCGGCCAGGTGGTCGGGATGGTAGTTGTGTATTCCCTTGACGGTCAGGCAGTGCCGCGTGAGCAGGTTGCCGTCCAGGGCCAGATCGCTGCCCGGTGTGACCAGCCCAGCGATCAGGTAACGCCCACCGATTCGCAGCACGCGGACCGCCTGCGTGACGGCGTCCGGCGAACCGCGGACTTCCAGTGCCAGGTGTGTCCATACTTGCGCAACTGTTCGCACTTCTGCGGCAGACGCCGCTGGCAGTAGAAGCAACGGCCGCAGGAAGCCATGATCGACCAGGTCACCCGATCGCCCACGCTAAGCGGATCGCCAAAGTAATCTCGACAGCCGCCGTTCGCCGCGGCTTATTCCCAAGCGGTCAGTTTCCCGTCGCGCGTGACCAGGAACAAGCGCTTGCCGGCGGCGGCCATGCCGTCGAAACGGGGCGGGTTGGGGATCCGCGTCTGCCATATCCGTTTGCCCGTCTTGGGATCGATCGCCAGCAGCACGCCGCCCTGGCGGCCTTCCAGAGCGGCCAGGGGATCGGCCGGGTTCAAGACGTCGGGTTGGCCGGCGGCGAAGAGCGTGTCGGCGGTCAGGGCCATGGCCTCGATGCGGACCGGAAGGTACGCCTGCCAAACGGCCGGCTCGCCGCGAGTGAAGCCCGAGCCCTTGTCCACCTCCACCGTGAAGTTGTCGTGCCGGTTCGTGATCGAGTGATTGTCGTACTTGTAGGGCTTCATCAAAGTGTCGGGCAACCATTTGATCGGCTTGGGCGCGTCGGAATCGCCCACGAGGAACGGCCGCGTGGTGTTCTTGTCGCAGAAGAGCAGATAGCCGGTCGTTTCGGGGTAGAACAACGGGCTGTGGATGTTCCGCTCGACGAACCATTTTGTCGCCCAGGTGTGCTCCGAGTCGAACACCAGCAGGTTGCCCGACCGGGGGGCCATCAGCATGAAGTAGAAGCCGGGCCAGCGCTTTCCGTAGGTCCAATAGATGCGGTTGAAGCCGCTGTCGTCGAGCATGCCGCCGGTGGCCATCAGATGGTCCTCGCCCAGATAACGGTCGCCGTAGCGAGTATTCCACTTGGTCTCGATGCGGTTTAACTCGGCGTCGAGCATTTCCTGGGTACAGAAGATGTGCTTGCCGTCGGTGGCGAGCACGTCGATGTTCGATCCGTCCATTTCAAAGTGCTGGCCGATGTCCTTCGAGAGGTCGGGCCGCGGCTGTTCGACGTGGGCGTAGTGGACCACCTTGCCCGACCGCGGCTCCAGCGCGTAGAAATGGGCCCCGCCGTCGATCAGCGTCGAGCGGCCCGCCGCAACGTAGGCCAGCGAGTTCAGCACCAGAACCGTTCCGTGCACGGGCCAAGGCGATTCCACTTGCCCGAAAGCGACGATCCGCCGCTCGTTCGGCGCGGCCTGGAATTGCCAGGCCAACTCGCCGCTTGACGCATCCAGACAGTAGACGCTGCCGTCGTTTGCGCCCAATAGAAGCAGACCGGCATGATAGGTGGGCGACGAGTCAACGCGTCCGCCGACGACGAATTTCCAGAGTTGCTTGCCGCTGGTCGCATCGAAAGCGTGAACCGTTTGACGATCGACGGCGGCGACGAACACTTTGCCCGCCGCAATGGTTGGCTGCGTGAGTTTGCCCTTCAGCGCGATCTCCCATTTCTTCTTCAACCCGCGCGAGACCTTGGCCGCCCGGTTCGAGCCGCTGCGCTTAGCGTCGGCCCGGTAAATCGGCCAATCCGCTTCGGCCGCCGGCGTTGAGCCGGAGCGCTCGTAGGCCGGGCCTTTTGTCAGGCGCTTTGCTGAACGCGGGTCGGGCATGGCGGTCGTGTCGGCGCCGCTGGTGGCAATCAGGCCGTCCATCTTCGCGCCAATGTAGCAGAAACACTGGTCGGGCGGCGTGTAAAGCAGCCCGTTGCAGGGCAGAATACCGTAGCGGCACGAACCGCGGAGCCAGTCGTGGCGCATGTGGTCGCTGCCTTCGAGGTCGAGGAATTCGGCGCCACGCTTGGGATAGATGATAAATCGGTCGGTCGCCTTGCTTCGATAGCAACGCAGATGATGGCCGGGCGACATGGCGTTGGGCACCTCGATTGTGCGGCGCGGCTCGCCGGTGCGGAAATCACGGCCGGACAGCTTGGCGCCTGCCTCCCGCGAGAGGGTCGGCCAATGCTCCTTGCGCTGTTCGAGAATCCCGCTGGTCTGCTGGACGCGCCAGACCAGATCGTCGATCACGAACAGATCGCGGCCCGTGTCGGGACCTTTCCAGAGCTGCTTGCCGTCGGCCAGCGAGAAGGCGTTGAGCCCGCCTTTGCCGGTGGTCAGGACGACGTGCTTGTGCATCACGACAATTCCGGCGCGTGGGCATGGAACCTCCCAACGCAAACGGCCGCCTTGCCGATCGTGGCAGACCAGTTTTGAGTTGCGGAGGAAGACGACCGCGTCGCCGGCTGCGGCCAGGCTGAGCGTCTGCATGTTGCGGATGTCTTGTGACCATTGGACTCTGCCGGAACTGGCGTCGAGGGCCATTAGCTTGCTCGATTGGCCCTGGCCGCGTCGCGCCGCTTTGTCGGCCGACGAAGGTCGAACCCAAGCGAAAATCGTGTTGTCGGCGACAACCATCTCCCGGGTGCCTTTGGTTCCCTCGCACTGCCCGAGCACTTTGCCGGTTGCGGCGTCGAGAATGCTGATCGGCGCGTTGTGAAAGCCGAGCGTTACGTAAACCCGGTCGCCCACCGCAACCAGACGCCGCGGCACTTCGGCGGGAAATCGGCCCCGTTGGCCACGGAGCGTGCGCCAATCGTCGTCTTCAATCTCCGGCTTCCACTCCCGCCAACCCCAGGGCTGAAGCGGCCGTTTCCAGAGCAGCACGCCGTTGAAGGCGTCCCGGGCGATAAGCATCCAGCGGTTGGGAAAGCGTTTGTCGGTAATTCCAATCGGCCCTTCATCGAGGATGTAGAAGAGGCGTCCGGCAGCCGAGACCATTGCTGGAAAGCTCGAATCGATCTCGTGACTGCGGCAATACTTCGGCTCGACGATCCATTGCAGGGCCGTGGCGGGCGCAACCCGCCGGTCAGCCGCCACCGCGTTGCCGCTGGCGTCGTGCAGAAAATGGGTCCACTGGTCGATATCCTTCGGCCACGGCTTCTTGACGACTTGCGACTCGCCGGTGCACAGCACGCCGCCGGGAGCCAACACCCGCATGAGTTCTTGACGCGAAACGTCGATGCGTTCACGATCCGCCTTTGTGTCGTGCAATACGATCAGGTTGACCAGATTGTCGGCGTACGGCAGCTTTGTGCCGTCGAACCGGTCGACCGTGATCCGGCCATAAACGCCTTTGGCTTCAAGCTGTTTCCTGGCCAGCGCGACCGCCCGCGGATCGGTATCGAGGGTTTGCAGGGTAACGGTCTCCGGCGCGCCCAGCTTGGCGGTGAACTGGGCATCGACGAACCCCAGTTCGACGACCAAGCCGCCCTGAACTGTCGACATCTCATAAATCACCTTGACCGGATCCGTCTCGGCCGCCGCCTGTTCAGTTACCAATGCAAGCAGGAACAGAAGTATGGCGAGCAGTCTTTTCATGATGGCATCCTTGGAAAGTCGATAAGGTCGGGCAGTTGGCAGCCTGTTGAAAGAGGGCCGTTTGAAGCGTGCGGCCGGGGCATGGGGAATTGGGCTCTACTGGGATTATAGTGGTTGATGTGAATGGCGGGATCACATAGGGCCGTTTACGGTCCTTCTCCGCCGTAGGCGGTAGTAGGCCCGACGTTTACGTCGGGTTGGGCGGATCGCCAC